>CAZNQT010000192.1:0-8249 GCA_964574885.1 uncultured Pirellulales bacterium | reverse complement strand
GCTAACAAGAAAAGAGTGGAGGAAAAAATATTGTGCTTAACGGACCGCCATTCGTAGAATGTCCCATTTTCTTGTCGGTATCATGATTCAAAAACGCTTCTCTTTTTGATTTGCCGGTGACAAGCTGGAAAAATTATGATGATTCACTGCCAAGCAGGCTGGTCAGCCTTTTGTACTCTGACCGGATCAGAACAATGATAAATATGTCTATAATAGTAAGAAATATCAATAGAATTGAAAAGGTGTGGCTGAACCTGTATATCTGATAAATGACAAAAATGGTCAAGACAAGCTCCGCGGCAGGATAAATCCACAACTTTCGCAGATAAAGCCCTGAGACAATTGATACCTTGATAATTCCATGAACCAACATATATATAGCCGCAAATAATTCCGTATTGACGGATATATGACTGGTAAGATGGATCAGATAATTGGCAATGATATCATTTGGGTCCTCGACAAGTTCCTGTCGAAATAAGAGAGTTGTATAGTTCGCTATGGAGTCCTGTTTAATAAGAAGGAAAAGTATTCCGCCAACGAGTTCCAATACTCCGTCTAGACCCTTGAAGAGTATACCAACAAGAAATAAGGTATGCCATAATTTATTTTTTTTCATAACTCGACAGCCATAAGTTTTTACTCTCTTTATCACTACTAAAGGCAAGTATTTTCCTTTAATAGCATCATGTTAATTATCATCATTTCTTCAACGATTTCCAGAAGTTTCTTATAGTCTCGAGAGTATTCCCTTACCTTCTTTTCTCGTTTCTTTCCCAGATAAATCAAGTGAGTCTTCCTGTTCTTGTTAACCGAAAAATAGGATTGCTTATTGCGGGCCCAAAAGCAAAATTCTTCGGACGAAACTAGGGACGAAACTAGAAAACTAGGGAAAACTAGAGACAGTCATCTATATAGATATGGATATACCATAATCGTATCGCTAAAATCTCTGTGCTCTCTGAGTCCTCTGTGGCTTTATTTAAATCTTCATAGACCCGATATTTGTTAAGCAAGTTTCTGTTGCTCAAAGCATGTCACCCCTGCGCAGGCAGGGGGCCACGGTTCCGAAAAGCCCCATATGTATGAACTTATTCCGGCTTCACCGGGGACGTAATACCACAAGAGTGCCACGGCTGTGTCAGCCGTGCTAGTCTGACGATAGGTCAATAGCGCAAACCACGGCCAGGATGGCCGTGGCACTCTTTTAGGAAGGGTACCAATAAAATTCCTATGAGATTGAGTTATGGGATTCCTGCTTTTGCAGGAAAGCGAAAAATCGTTTTCCGCAACAGGAACTAACTCTCTTATTTACAATGATTTACGATATTTACACTGGAATTTGACGTTCCTTGTGGCTGGATTTTTAAAAAATTTGAGAATATAGTTGTATTATCCTTGGCTATTTGGCAAAATAACCAAAGAAGGATAGACATGGCTAAATTTTACCTGCCGGATTGAGGATAGAATATGGATCAAAAAATTCGGGTGAAATACGAGAAACGTAGTGGAATCATTAAGGCAATGGCGCATCCGACGCGCCTGTTCATTGTGGATGAGTTGGCCAAACAGACTCGCTGCGTGTGTGAATTAACGGAAATGATCGGAGCGGATATCTCGACGGTTTCCAAACATTTAACGATCTTACGCCAGGCCGGGATCGTCCAGGACGAGAAACGCGGAACGCAGGTGTTCTATACCCTTCGATGTCCGTGTGTGAGGCAATTTTTCGACTGCGTGGAAACCGTGCTAAAGAGCAACGCGCAGGAACAACTGGAAATGGTTAATGAAGGATAAATATCGATAGATAGGTATGAAACTAAAGTGACAGGCCGAAAAAGAGAACTGATGATTCTGGGTATAATGGCGGGAGTTTTCCTGGTCTGCTTTTTCCTGCCGGTGGGGAATCTGCGGTTTAACAATGCGGTAACGGAATCGCTGTACCTGACGCGATGGTACGCACGGGAGCACGTGCTGCTGTGTCTGGTGCCGGCGTTTTTCATCGCGGGGGCGATTGCAGTATTTGTCAGCCAGGCCTCGGTGATGAAATACCTGGGAGCGGGCGCGAAGAAGGTGCTGGCGTATGGGGTGGCGAGCGTATCGGGGACGATCCTGGCCGTATGTTCGTGTACGGTGCTGCCCTTGTTCGCGGGGATCTATCGCATGGGAGCGGGGATCGGGCCGGCGACGGCGTTTTTGTATTCCGGACCGGCGATTAACGTGCTGGCGATCATTCTGACGGCACGTATTTTGGGGCTGGAATTGGGGATTGCGCGGGCGGTGGGAGCGATCGCGTTCAGTATCCTGATCGGTCTGGCCATGCAGACGATCTACCGGAAAGAGGAACAAGAAAAATTACAAAACAAACCCATTTTTTCGCAAGATGGTAGGCCCAGATCGCTCTGGAAACAGGGGGTCTTTTTCGCGACGATGGTGGGAATATTGGTGTTCGCCAACTGGGCGCGGAGCGGCGACGTAAGGGCTGTGTTCCTGTGCTGTCCGGGGGGACTTTCTACGTACCAGGTGGAAGGGACGCTTGTAGAGCAGAATAAGGAAGGAATAACAATCCGAGATGCATCGGGCAGCGAGCAAGTGATACCGGCAAATCAAGCACCCGTAGTGCAGGAAGTGGAAACGAACAAATTGTATGAATGGATATATCGGTTGCGCTGGGCACTGGTGCTATTGTTGCTGGCGGTATTGGTGGGGATGCTGGGTCGCTGGTTTACGAAAGGGGAACTCCAGGACTGGGTGCGTGAGACCTGGGGATTTACCAAGCAGATCCTACCGCTACTGTTACTGGGGGTATTGGCTGCCGGATTTCTGCTGGGTCGGCCCGGTCATGAGGGGATCATTCCGTCTCACTGGGTCGAGAAGGCGGTGGGAGGCAATTCGGCGCAAGCGAATCTTCTGGCCTCGGTAGCGGGCGCGTTTATGTATTTTGCGACGCTGACGGAGGTGCCGATTCCACAGGGACTGATCGGAGCGGGGATGGGTAAGGGACCGGCATTGGCGTTATTACTGGCGGGGCCGGCGTTGTCGCTGCCAAATATGCTGGTGATTCGCAGCATTATGGGAACGAAAAAGACTCTGGTGTATATTTCGCTGGTTGTGGTAATGGCGACGATCAGCGGTTTGATTTACGGGAGTTTATTCGGGTAAGAGGTGCGACATGAATAAATTACAAATTTTGGGTACAGGATATCCGAAATATAAGGCGCTGGCGCAAGGGGTGGAGACCGCAGCAAAGGAATTGGGCCTCGAGTATGAACTGGAGAAGGTAACGGATATCAACAAGATCATGACATTCGGAGTGATGATAACGCCGGGATGGGCGGTGGACGGCGAGGTAAAAGTCATCGGTAAAGTACCCTCATTGGAAGAGTTGAAGGAATGGATGCATAACACGTGGGATTTTGCCACGTTGACGGAGATACCTATTACGCAGGCGTTGATAAAGCTGGGCATGCACCAGGACCCGGTGCTGGCGTTGCTATGGGCAGGTCCGGCACTATCGCTGCCGAATATCCTGGTGATTCGTAAAATTATGGGCAACGCCAAGACTGCGGTTTTCATTCTGCTGGTAGTGGCGATGTCCACGATCGCGGGCATGTTTTTCGGCGTAATAAACGGATAATCATTTAAACCCGAACTCGTGGGAAATATACCCTCAGAATTCAAAACCCGTAAGAAAAGCATAGAATCGAGGATGAATCATGTCAGAGGCAAAAGAATATCTGGAGATGGGCCTGCAATTTCATGGTCACAAATGTCCGGCGATGCCGCTGGGTTTGCGTGCGGGTGCGGCGGCATTGAATCGGCTGGGTGCAGAACGGACCGGAGACAGTAATTTGTTGGCGTTGGTGGAACTCGGCGAGAATCATTGTGCGACCTGTTTTGCCGACGGGGTGCAGGTGATAACCGGCTGTACGTTCGGCAAGGGCAACATCCAAAAAACCCAGAAGGGTAAATGGGGTTTGACTCTCATAGACAAGAAAACCCAAAAATCGGTACGTGTGGTTCCGCGGGCCGAGGTGATGGCCAAAACCAAGGAGACCGCCTTTTTCCAGGATTACCGGATGAAAGGCGTGCCGCCGACGCAGGTGCCGGATGAGGTGGTTGCACCGCTGGTGGAGCGGGTGATGAACGCGCCGGAATCGGAATTGTTATTGGTTTCGGAAGTGTTCGAATTCAGCTACACGGAGCCAGCACATACATTTGACAGTTTTGTCTGCGAGCAATGCGGCGAAATGACCGTGGTGCCGTACGGCAGGATTACGCAGGAGGGGAAAAAGGTGTGCCAAGACTGTGCGGGATATAAAACATGAAAGTAATGATTCTCGCGCCGATATTTTTAGCCGTTTCGCTGTTTTTTTCCATGCTGGGCATGGGGGGAGGGATGTTCTACGTACCGATTCTGCTGTTGGCACAGACGCCGATCCACGAAACGTCGGCGTTGAGTTTGAGCGTAATTACGGTGACGTCGTTGTCGGCCTTATGGATTTTCTGGCGGAACCAGTTGGTGGATTGGAAGCTGGCGGCGGTCATCGATCCACCGACGGATATCATGGCGTTCCTGGGAGGTTATTTTTCTGCGCTGGTGTCCGAACCTGTTTTAAAGACAATGTTAGTGTTCGTATTGGTCGTGGCCGGTATTTTCATGCTCCAACAAAGCCCGGCCCGAACGCTTTGCCCGGAAGGAAAGGCCTGGTGGTGCTGGAAGCGTAATTTTCAGGGGCGGACGTATCAGGTCAACCTGCTGATCACCATCCCCATCACGGCCGGGATCGGCGTGCTATCGGGCATGTTGGGCATCACCGGCGGAGTTATAAAATTGCCGTTGATGGTTTTGTTTTGCGGGGTGCCGATGGAAATTGCCGTTGCGACTTCAACGGTCATGGTTGCGGTTACGGCCTTGTTCGGTCTGGGCGGCCATATTCTGGCGGGACATTTATCCCTTGCCATGATGATTCCTCTGGCGTTAGCGGCGTTCGTGGGCGGGCAGGTCGGCAGTCGGATTTCTCTCAAAAGTAATAAAGCGATATTAAAAAATATTTTCGGCATTGTGTTAATTGTCATAGCGTTAAAATTTGCCTTGGAATTGTTAGGGAGATCATAACCATGAAGAAGCTGCAAATACTGGGTACGGGGTGTCCGAAATGTAAGGCGCTGGCGCAAGGGGTGGAAACGGCCGCGAAAGAACTGGGTATCGAGTATGAACTGGAGAAGGTGACGGACATCAACAAGATCATGACATTCGGAGTGATGATAACGCCGGGTTTAGCAGTGGACGGCGAGGTAAAAGTTATCGGTAAAGTACCCTCATTGGAAGAGTTGAAAACATTGCTGGGGTAATAAACCATCAGGAAGATGAAGGAGTAAATCATGAGCGAGGGCAAAGGTTGTTCCTGTAAAGGCGGGGCGAAGTTGATCTTTTCGTGTTCGGGCGCCGCGGACGTGGGCGAGATTGCGGACCGGGCGGCGCGGCAGATGACAAAAGAGGGCGCAGGTAAGATGTTTTGTCTGGCGGGCATCGGCGGGCGCGTGGAGGGGATCATGAAGACCACGGAAGCCGCGGATATGATTCTGGCGCTTGACGGCTGTCCTCTCGACTGCGTCAAGAAGACGTTGGAACAAGCCGGCTTCGACCGATTCACGCATCTACGGGTGACCGATCTGGGCATGGAAAAAGGACATACTCCTGCGAATACCGAAAGTATCCAGCGCGTAACCGTCAAAGGTACAGAGTTATTGTCTTAACATTGGGAAAAAAGAGATTACCTGAGGAGTACTTAGTAATGAATACTACAGTTAAACTATTGATTGTATTGGCGTTGGCGATAGCCGTAGGCGGGGTGGTGATTTTAAAGCATAGGAATACGGAAGACAATCAAGCCGATGCAAAGGGGCATTCCCAACCGGAACAAAATCAAAGAGTAGATAACGATTCCAAAGATGATTCATCACAGATAAAAGAAAGTGAAGCAAACGCACTGCCGCGGCTGGTGGACCTGGGAGCAGACAAGTGTATCCCCTGTAAGATGATGGCGCCGATCCTGGAAGAAATGAAAACGGAATATGCCGGACGGATGGAGGTAGAATTTATCGACGTTTGGAAAAATCCGGATGCCGGTAAGAAATATGGGATCAAGTTGATCCCGACACAGATATTTTATGACGCATCCGGGAAAGAACTGTTTCGGCACGTAGGGTTCCTGGCCAAGGAGGACATTCTGGCGAAATGGCAGGAATTGGGTTTTACGTTTACGAAAGAAACAGCGTCATCGGCCGCCCCTGAGTTTGAAAGGCTGAAACCAGCCCAAATTGACAACCGACCCCAAAATCAAATCTGCTACATGTGCGACGGTGACATTCGGGAGAAAACTCGCGTCGTAGTGCAGACGGCCAAAGGAGCAGTCGATTTGTGTAGTCCGCATTGTTATTTCATCATGTATTCCTGTCTGACGGAAGATAAAACGGACTTTGCAAAGAAAGTCTCCGTTACAAATTGGAACACCGGCAAACGAATTTCAGCCCCGGAGGCTGTATTCCTCTATGGTCAGGACGAAGATACGGGCAGACCCTGGACGCAAGCTTTTACTGACCGAACGGAGGCCGTCAAAGAGCAGGCCGTCGTAGGAGGCAATATCCTCAAGCTACAAGCCCTGCAAGAAAAGGAATTATCTCATCGCTGCGGTTTTTGCGACCGGGCTTGTTATCCCCATGATGCGGCCGAGGTTATTGTTGATGGCGGTCTGCACACGTGGGGCTGCTGTTCGCATTGCGCGCTGGGAGTGGCGGCCCGCACCGGCAAAGATATCGAAGTCCATGAGCGCGACCGGATCACGGGAGAGCCGATTGTCGTCAAAACACTGAATGGCAGTGTAGCTTCGATTGAGCCGCCCACAGCGGTCGCCTGGTTCGGCCAGCGGCAAAAACCCGACGGCACCTGGGGTTCGGCCGGTTGTTTCCATCAGGGTTTTTTCACCAGCGTCGAACATCTAAAGCAATGGGTAACGGCCCATCCGTATGAAACCGGGAGACAGATTACCATACAAAAGGCGCTGGCGAACAAGATGAAACTCAGCCCGCAGCAGATCAGCAAGGCCTGCAAGATCGGCGAATGTTCTCCGAAATAATATTCCATCCCAATAAGGAAAGTATTCGGCAATAGTAGTAAGAGTTAATTATGAATGAACTGTTTACAAGTTTAAGCCGAGCCGTAGAAGGAACGGCCTGGATTGCGATAGGAGCGTCGGTGATCTGGGGGATTCTCAGCATCCTATTGAGTCCGTGTCACCTGGGGAGCATTCCATTGATCGTGGGATTTGTCAACGGACAGGGGCAAATCTCAACACGCAGGGCATGCGGGCTCTCGACACTGTTTGCGGTGGGAATATTGATCACGATCGCGGCGCTCGGCGCGATCACGGCCGCCGCCGGTCGCATGATGGGCGACGTAGGGCGCTACGGGAATTATTTCGTGGCCATCATTTTTTTCCTGGTGGGATTGTATCTGCTGGATGTCATTCCGATGCCTTTCGGCGGACGGGGGCAGGTAGGCATGAAACGGAAAGGTCTTTGGGCAGCATTTATCCTGGGATTGGTTTTTGGGATAGCCCTAGGCCCTTGCACGTTTGCGTATATGGCCCCGATGTTGGCGGTTACATTCAAGCTCTCCACGAGCAATTTAGCATACGGCATTTTGTTGTTGCTGATGTACGGCATAGGACATTGTTCAGTCATTATTTTTGCGGGGACCTTTACGGAAGTGGTCCAGCGGTATCTGAACTGGAACGAGAAATCAAAAGGCGCGATCGTCGTCAAAAAAGTATGCGGCGTACTGGTGATTTTGGGCGGTCTATATCTGCTCTATATAGCCTGAACCCGGAAAGGAGGTTTTCATGGCGAATCGAATGAATCGACGAATGTTTTTGGGCGGTCTGGGCGCGGCGGCGGCGGTGCAGACGGCAACCACGGCCACGGCGACAAGTACAGGGGGCACGGAAAAGGTGTTGATTGTGGGCGTCAGTTGCAGTCCGCGGAAAGGCAAGACGACTTCGACGGCGGTACAGGAAGCTTTAAAGGCGGCCCAACAGGTAGATCCACGGATCGAGGTTAAGCTGTTGGACTTAGGAGGAATGAAAATATCCGGATGGCCGGTGGAGGCAGAGGATGATATTGCTACGATTCTACCGGTATTAAACGATGAACGTTTAGGGGGACTGCTAATCGGTTCCCCATCCTAT
>CAZNQT010000191.1:0-8276 GCA_964574885.1 uncultured Pirellulales bacterium | reverse complement strand
ATCGTCATTGCCTGTATCCGTATCGGCTTGCGACGTCAACGTCAGGCCCTGGCCAATCTCGAAGAACGTAAACGCAAGTTCCTTCCCGACGGTCAACCGGCGCCCCCTACCTCCCGCGGCATCTGTCAAAGGTGTCAACGTACCTACGACGAAATATATCATTTCCCCTCCGGCGCCCGCCTGTGCCCGACCTGCTATAAAACCCGGACGGATGGCGCCACCAACCGAATACCGGAGGGGCGACCCTAAGTGGTCGTCCAAATAAGCCCCCGCCGCTAGGCGGGGGATAATCTCGATAGGTAGCGCCGCCAAGCGACAAATATAGGTGACGTAAGATGTTCAAGATCCCCCATCCTCCGATGGACAGTAGGATTCAGATCGAACAAATCCGTCAAGGGTTAGAATTCAAATGGAGGGCTCGGCCGATCTCGTCAATTACCAGGATATTCAGTTCGCTGTTTTTCGTGGCCTTACTCATCATTTGGACAGTAGGCGCAATACCTGCTTGGTGGGCGTTGTTTTTCAAGAAATTTTCTGTGGCATCTATATTTCTGGGATTCTGGCTTATTTTTTGGTTCTATGCAGAGCGTTTATTCATTCGAATTTTATATGAGCTTCTTTTTGATCTAAGTCATACAGAGCGGCTGATCCTGGGAGATTCGGAATCAACTTACTACCCTGGTTCAATGTTCAACTCGTCATTCGGCCGTTCATGGGGGCCAAAGCCTTTTAAGAAATGTGTTATACGAAGAAATCACGTTACGAATATTCAGCATCATAAGTTCTTGAACCGTTATATACTTACTGTGGATACGGAGAAAAAACGCTATGAAGTCGGCGCATCTCTTAACGAGGCTGAACGTAAATGGCTGACGGAAGTCCTCGAGTTGTGGTGGAATGGCTGATTCGTGCTTTAGCAAGATTCTCATCTTGAGGGAGTGTTCTTATCTCCATATGGCAAAACCAAGTCTGTGAAGTGGATGGCTAATACGACACAGTAGTGGTTTTAATTCTTTTAATTTCGAAAATTTGAATTTGTTTCGGATTTAGAGTTTAGAATTTAGGATTTTTATTCAAGCGGGGTGGCACCGCCAAGCGAGTCCGCGAGCTTGGGGGTGGTATCAGGGCTAATTTCTTCTTGCTTCATCCTTTCCTCCCGGAACCCTGGACCCGGAACCCGGAACCCGATATAATTAAGTCCGTGGCTCTGTTTTTAATTGCAGCTTAGAACGATGAGGTGCTCCTATGGCTGAAACCGGCAAACTGGATTTGAAACTCTATCAGATCAGCGAATCCAAAAAAGTCAGCATGCGCGATATGCTTAAATTCTTTTACGAGCACGGCTCCTTGCGCGTCTCCGATTTGCATCTCAAGGTCAACAGCCCGCCCCATTATCGCATCGACGGCGACCTGCAGCCCATGAAGGGACCGCCCCTCGATAAGCAAACCGTCGAAGCCCTCGCTCACGCCCTGTTGTCTGACGAGGAATGGGCTGTGCTCATCAAGGCGCGCTCCGTCGATAGCTCCTATATCACCGAAACCATGCAGTTCCGGCTCAATTGCTTTCACGACAATGACGGCCTGGCCGTCGCCATCCGCGCTCTCGATCCCGAACCCCTCCCCGTCGAACGCATCGGGTTTCCCAACAATGTCTGGATGGACATCGTCAATAAACAATGGGGCCTCGTACTCGTCACCGGTATTACCGGCGCCGGGAAGAGCACCACCATCGCTTCCATGATCAAACGCATCGCGGAAACCCGCGCCTGCCGCGTCATCACCCTCGAAGACCCCGTCGAGTATAATCTGAAAAGTCAAAAGGCGATTATCTCTCAGCGCGAAGTCGGACGCGACGTTCCCGGTTTCGCGAACGGTCTCCGAGACTGCCTCCGCGAAGACCCCGACGTCATCTTCGTCGGCGAGATGCGCGACCGGGAATCCGCCTCCTGGACCCTCACCGCCGCCGAAACCGGTCACCTCGTCTTTTCCACCCTTCACACCCGCGACGCCCGCGGTACCATCACCCGCATCCTGGACATGTTCCCCGCCAATCAGCAGGACGAAGTCGCCAATCAATTATCGTTGGGACTCAGCCATATCCTCTGTCAGAAACTGGTGCCTCATGCCAGCGGCGAAGGCCGCCTCGTCGCCATGGAAATCCTCAATAATTCCTATGCCCTGGCCAACCTCATCCGCCTGCGCAAAATGGAACAGGTCTTTTCTATCCTCCAGACCCGCACCAAAGACGTTCCCGAAGAACGTATGATGACCCTGGAGCGTTCGTTGGCCCTGCTCGTCCAGCAGGGACAGGTCACGCCCCTCGAAGCCGAAAAATGGGCCAATCACCCCACCGTCTTCCTCGACGAAATGAAACGAGTACAACAAGAACGTATCGTATAGACTCTAAAAGCCCCCGCCGCCAGGCGGGGGATAATGTCTCATAACCTTTTTTTCATTTTACATTGCCTATGGCCTGGGTGGCATGGCTACGCGCAGCTTAGCCATGTTGTTTGATGAGGTGTTACCAGGAAGAGCGGATCGTGCCCACCATTTTCCTGCCGACCCCGTCATCCTGTCTAAAAATCTTTGCGTCTTTGCGACTTGGCGCGAAAATGATTTTAGACGCTGATTAACACTGGTTTTAGATGAGAATAATTATCTGTATTAATCTGGGGAGATCTGTGTCAAAAAAATAAAATAGATTCTTCTCTGCGTCCTCCGCGACTTCTGCGGTGCATCTTCTTTTTATCTGAACCCTGAGACCCGAGCCCTGGGCCCTGAGCACTGAGTTGCAGGATGGGCTCATAGCCCATGCGGATTTGAAGTAATAAAACCTTGTTGTTTTTATCTATTTCGAATTTCGGTAATTAGAATTTGTTGCGGATTTCGAGATTTGCATTTCGGATTTTTTAATCAATCCGGATCGTTATGCGAATCCATACCCCCCCCATCGGTTGCCTGGCCCAGTAGCGCCGTTGACGATTTCTGTTCCTCCGTGTGGACGAAGTATTTTCTCAAATGCGTCACCCACACCCAGCGAACCGCTCCCGTAGCGGCGAAAGCGACAAACACTATCGCCAACGTTAATTGCGGCTTCCAGAACAAAAACATCGCCAGCCCCACGACCCACACCATATGTCCGAATGAACGTCGGCCGCGCACGTATTGATTGATCACGTGACGATAAGGCACTCGGCTGACCATCAATAAGGCTACGCCGATCGTGATCCACGGGAGCACATATATGATGACTCGGGAAATAATCGGCACGACCTCCTGAGCATCCGACTTCCAATCCCGTAGATAATCACTGTAGAGTAATACCAGCGATGCTACCACGCCCGCCGCCGCCGGCGATGGCAGCCCGCTGAATCCCAGGTGCCCTTTTTCATGGCTCTCGTGTTCCACATTGAACCGGGCCAGCCGCAGCGCCGTACAACAGATATACATCGCCGCCGCCAGCCATAACAGCTTCCCCGGCATACTCCCAAATACCGGGCTGACCGGGCCGATGATATCTTTGAAATAGCTTTCCACCACTCGCAGCATCAGAAACGCCGGCGCTACCCCGAAACTGATCACATCCGCCAGAGAATCCAATTGTCCCCCGAAACTGCTGCTGCTCCGGGACATCCGGGCCACGAAACCATCGAGTCCATCCCAGATCATCGCTAGAAATATCATCCATGCCGCCGCCGCGAAATAGGTTAATTCCGGTTTTTCCAGCCATAACCGCTCCGGCTCATTCATGACACGTGCTGTAAAATGAATCGCCGCAAATCCGCATATCGCATTCAGTAGCGTTACCAACGATGGTAAAACCGCCACCCTCCGCAGTTGTTTGGGTCGGTGAACTTTCTCTTTGGAGCGTAATTTCATATTTTTACCATTCCGTTGAACAAATCGGCAAAATTACCTTAACCCATTATACTATAAATAGTTATAGATCATTCACTATATCGGACCAGAATCGTGGATCCCGCTCGAACCGTATCTCCTTTATTTACAAGTACTTGCGCGTTATCCGCCTTCGGCAGGTATAACTCCGTCCGCGAACCGAATTTGATCATCCCGAACCGTTCACCAGCTCTTAAATCCCCTCCAATACGGCACTTACAGACAATCCGCCTGGCAATTGCGCCCGTAATCTGCTTGACCAGCACCTTCTCCGCAGGGTGTTTTTTACAAAACAAACCCAATTTATTCGCCCGGTTCCGCTCCGACGCCGCCTCGTAACGCATTGCGTTGATGCACTTGCCCGGCTGTTCGTGTAGATATTCGACGGTTCCGGCGCAGGGGGCTCGATTGATGTGGACGTCCAGAACGCTGAGGAAAATGCCGATGCGAATGGTCGGACCATGAATATACTCGTCTTCCTCGACTTCGATGATATCGGTGATTTTGCCGTCCGCGGGGGCGAGCAGGATATTCGGTTCGTCGGGGATGGTTCGCTGGGGATCGCGGAAAAACAGGGCGCCGCCCAGCCAGAGCAGTCCCAGGGCGATCTGCACCCAGGGGCGGGTCGCCGGCAGGAAATCCCAGAACACCACCCCCACCGCGGCCAACAGGATCGGCAGCAATATCAACTCTCGCAAACCATAGCGCGTTAACGGGATTCTCATTCGTACCTCATTGCTCAGGCGATATGCAAATATTATCATATTCGAACGTCTAATAAGCAAGACTTGTTTTTAGCTATCAAGCAAGGAGAACACGAATGAAGACACGATCGAACCTCTTACTCCTACTGGTTATAAGTTTGACGACGACGGGTTGGGCTTATGCCGAATCCACGGATCTCGCGGCGCGGGGCCATTTTATTTACCGCGGCGGCAAGCCCCTGTTATTGTTGGGTGACACGGTATGGCCTTTGGCAGTTCGATTCAAAGATATACAAATACAGGATTATCTTGATAACGCTCAAACACTGGGTTTCAACGTGATCGGATTATTCGAGACGACGACGTGGGCCTCCTATGACAAACGGGGAAAAAACGTTTTCGGTCAGCATCCTTATCGGAATCTCCATCCCTGGCAACTTAATGATGCGTATTGGCAGCGATATAAGTACGTTATCGGGGAGGCTGGGCGGCGTAACATATACGTATATTTTTGCGTGGGAGGACCGCTGCGTCCGAAGTCGATCTGGAGCAAACTGGACACGGCGCAAAAGGCGTATGATTACGGCAACGCGTTGGGACGATTTTTCACCGACGTGAATCGCAATATCCTCTGGAGTCCGGCTTCAGATCAGAATCCGGAAACGGTCGATCGGGCACGAGTGGACGACGTGGCAGAGGGGATCGCCGACGGCGTGAATGGAATCACCCGGCACGACGGCAAAGCCGATTACCGCAGTACCTTTATGTCGTACCATACCTGCGGCCGAAAGGCGACGGTGGATTACTTTCACGACAAACCCTGGCTGGATTTCAACGGTTTTCAGACGTGGAAGTCCTACGAAGTTATGGTCCCCCTGGCGCGTAAGCAATACGGGAAAAAACCGTTTAAACCCGGCATCTGCCATGAACCGGCTTACGAAGGAGACCTCAGTCACAAGGATAAGGAAGTAAAAACCGGTTGGCACTGCCGCCTGGAAGCGTACTGGGATCTGTTCAGCGGTTCCTGCGGACATATCAACGGCACGACGGGCATCTGGGACCTGGGGACCCGTCAATGGACGAGTTATCGCGACGGACTCCGAGCCGAAGGTCGTAACGATATGCAGTGGGTTCGCAAACTCTTAGAATCGAAACCGCTAGATCGTTACGTACCGGACCAAAGCCTCATCGCCAGCGACACCGGTGAACCGGATCGTGATAAAGATTTCCTCTGCGCGGTGAGAGGAAAGGATTATGGATATATTTTTGTCTATACAACGAACGGCAGAAGTTTTACTTTGGACTTGAGTCGATGGAAGGACAAAAAGGCATCGATTCGCTGGTATGATCCTCGAACGGGAGCCTATACAAAGCGGGACGTATTTACGGCCCGGGGAAAACGGGCGTTCGATCCGCCGGGCCAAGCCAAAGCGGGTAATGACTGGGTACTGGTATTGGAGAGAATACAATAAGTAGAAACGCAAAACGAAACCTAGAATACGGGCAAACCCCCAGCAACAAGTTCGCAGACTCGCTTGAGGCTGCCACCCGTCGTTTAAATAAATCCGAAATACGAATATCGACCCTGCTTCGCCATAGCTATGCAGCGGCGAGAATCCGAAACAAATTCGAAATTCAAATGATAGTAATTTAAAACATGTAGCTACAGAGGGCACAGAGGTCGCAGAGAAGAGGTTATATTAACTCTAATTACATGTTAACCAGCTTCAGGGAAATTGAATGTCTCCTCTTCTTCTCTCACTTTTTATTTTTCTCTGATGTTATAGACGGTCCCAAGAAAAGGGGTTATAAAACATTTGCGAGGGGGATATTTTCGCTTGCTAAAACCGCTATATTCGGGTATGATACGTTTGGGTTTGAAGGGATTCGTCAGAGGTTAAAAATGCGGCAGGAGGATAGTGATGAGAAAGATAACAGCGGTCGGTTTGGGTGCGATTCTGGGGCTTATCAGCTTTTCCTTTGCTGCCTGCCCGTCGGCTGATTTAACGGGCGATTATTTTGTCAATCTCAAGGATTATGCGGTTCTGGCCGGTTGGTGGCTGGAAGATTGCAATTCCGTCAACAGTTGGTGTGAGGGGACGGATATTGACCTATCCGGCCGGGTGGATCCGAACGACCTGGCCATCCTAACCGGCGACTGGTTGGAAACATGCCCTGCTTTCGTAACGACCTGGGATACGAGCCTCGGGGACGGTACGACGGTTACGCTGGCGTTGGCCGGCGAGGTGGATGCGATGATCGACTGGGGGGATGGCAGCGATCCAAATCATGTTACTACTCCCGGCCCGCACGTGCACAACTATGGCGTTGACGGGATATACACCGTCGAGGTTACCGGCAATGTAACAGCATATAATAGCTATAACAACGGCAGCGGATTACCTTACTACGAGGAAGATAAACTTATAAGCGTCGATAACTGGGGGCAAGTGGGCTTCGCCAGTATGTCATATGCGTTCTATTTCTGCACGAACCTTGTTTCCGTACCGACTACCACGGACGGTCTTGAAACCGTCACGGATATGAGCAGTATGTTCTGGAGTGCGGATTCGTTCAACCAGCCAATCAGCGACTGGGATACCTCCAGTGTCACTGACATGAGCGGAATGTTCAGTGATGCGGACTCGTTCAATCAGGATATCAGTAGTTGGGATACCTCCAGTGTCACCGACATGAGCGCAATGTTCGCTGTTGCGGTATCGTTCAACCAGGACATTAGCGGTTGGGATACCTCCAGCGTTACTGATATGAGCTTTATGTTTGCCCATGCGTCGTTGTTCAACCAGCCAATAGGCGGTTGGGATACCTCCAGGGTTACCCACATGAACGATATGTTCCAAAGTGCGAACTCGTTCAACAGGAATATCGGTGACTGGGATACCTCCAGCGTCACCTACATGGTCGAGATGTTCGCTGGTGCCTCGTCGTTCAACCAGGACATCGGCGGTTGGGATACCTCCAGTGTCACTAGCATGGGCGCGATGTTCGCTGTTGCGGTATCGTTCAACCAGGATATTAGTGGTTGGGATACCTCCAGCGTCACCGATATGAGCTATATGTTCTACAATGCGTCGGTGTTCGACCAGGATATCGGCGGCTGGGATACCTCAAATGTCTCCGATATGGATTATATGTTCTACTATGCATCGGATTTCAACCAGGACCTGTCCGGATGGTGCGTCGAGTTGATTGATGATTCTGGGCCGCATAATTTCGATACCGGCGCCGACAGTTGGGAAAATCCTGATTGGCGGCCCCGGTGGGGGGATGATTGTCTCGAATGAGGAAAGGCGGTCCGTTGAGATAATGAAGAATGACGAAATTCGAATGTAGAATCAATGACGAATAAAAGAAGTTAATAGTTACGGAATTGGCAGGCAAAGCCTACCCTAGGCTTCTGCCACTCAACGAAAGAACACGGCCAAGATGGTCGTGACACATTTACATAAAGCACAGCCGAGGGCGGCTGTGCCACAATTTTTTAAGGCCCGGTCGCTGGCACTTCCGGCTCATTGGTACTTCGAAAGTACCCCGGTTGACACCGGGGGCTAAAATGAAATATAAAATGAAAAATAGACAATGAGAAATGAGAAACGAAGTGGATGGTTGTGAGTTGTGAGGAATGAGAAATTCGATTACCCTCCAGCCTCAAGC
>CAZNQT010000190.1:0-8293 GCA_964574885.1 uncultured Pirellulales bacterium | reverse complement strand
AAATCGAACTGCTCGATGCTCCGACCTTTTTCGAACTCTACCGTATTTACCTCCGGAACCACCCCGACGCCGCCTAGGGCAAAGCCGTCAACGAACCCTGGCCTCCCCGTTAATATTCGTTATTCGTCATTGATTCGTCATTCCGGTTTCGTCATTCGTCATTATTCATTTGACCCCTGTCTCATTCTTTTCTACCATATCCGAAATTTACCTAAATCCAGGAGGTACGCCGTGAATTATATCGACTACACCGTCATCGCCGTTTATTTATCGTTCCTCGTCGGTCTGGGACTCTATTTACAAAAGCGAGCTTCCGCCAGTCTTGAAGATTACTTTCTCGGTGGTCGCAAGCTGCCTTGGTGGGCGCTTGGCATTTCCGGGATGGCCTCATTCCTCGATATCACCGGCACCGTGCTCATCGTCTCCTTCCTGTATATCCTCGGACCCCGCGGACTGTTCATTGAATTCCGCGGCGGCGCCGTGCTGGTGCTGGCCGTCTTCTTACTCTGGACCGGGAAATGGCAGCGACGCTCCGGCTGCATTACCGGCGCCGAATGGATGATTTATCGCTTTGGCGAAGGAGCCGGCGGGCAGGCCGCCCGTATTCTCAAAGCGATCTCGGAAGTCATCTTCACCATTGGCATGCTGACCTATATGGCCAAGGGCGTCGGACTTTTCCTCAACATGTTTTTTCCCTTCTCGCCCGTGGTCTGTTCCATCATGCTCATTGGCGTTGCCACCGTTTATACGATGATCTCCGGTTTCTATGGCGTCGTCTTTACCGATTTGTTCCAATCCCTCATCATCCTCATCGCGGTAATTACCATTTCCGTTATGGCGGTTTGTTCCTTCTCCGATACCGCCTCGCTGAATTCGCTCGCCCAGAAGGTCACCGGCGCCGAACAATGGGTCAGTTCCGTTCCTCATTGGAACACGCCCACGCCCCCGGGATATGAAAAATATCATTATCTCTTTATGTTTGCCCTCTTTTATCTGTTCCGCAACATCCTGTACGGCATGGGCTTTGGCGACGATCCCAAATATTTCGGCGCCCGCAGCGACCGCGAGTGCGGCTCCCTCACTTTCCTCTGGACCTGTCTGATGATGTTTCGCTGGCCCATGATGATGGGATTCGCCATCCTCGGCATCTTCCTCGTTCATAAAACCTTTCCCCATCCAGATGACCTCACGGAAACGTCCCAGGCGATAAAACAATATTACCTCCAACAGGAATTTCCCGGTAATCCTGAATCTCTGGCGGATGAAAATGCCCTCCAACAGGTAATCCCCAAAACTCAATGGGATCAGAAGATCGACGATATCATTCATGCTCCCGAAAAATATGCAGAAATCGTTGCCAAAATCAAATCCACTCTTGGGGAGGAACGATGGGCCGACAAACTCAAAATGGTCAGCTACGAAGGAACCGTCAATCCCGAACGGATACTTCCTTCCGTAATTCTTTTCGATATCCCCGTCGGTTTCCGCGGCGTACTGCTCATCGCACTGCTCGCCGCCTCCATGTCCACCTTTGATTCCACCGTCAACCGCGGCGCCGGATTCTTCACCCGCGATCTTTACCAGCGCTATCTCCGCCCGAAGGCCGGCAATCGTGAACTCATCTTCTCCAGTTGGATCTTCATTATGGCTACTGCCGCCGCCGCCCTCATCTGCGGCAACTTCGTCAAAAACATTAACGATATCTGGGAATGGATCGCCATGGGCTACGGCGCCGGCATGATCGTACCCATGTTCCTCCGTTTCTACTGGTGGCGCTTCACCGGCACGGGATTTGCCGTCGGAATGGCCGCCGGTCTCTCCGGCGCCATCCTCCAGCGCATTTTCCTGCCCGATATCGATCCCCGCATCCAGTTTATCGCCTTGCTCGGTGTCGGTCTCGCCGGCTGTATCTTCGGTACCTACCTTTCACGCCCACCGCAGCAGAATATCCTCGAACATTTCTACCGGACTACCCGCCCTTTTGGTTTCTGGGGTCACTTGAAAAAAACCGTCTCGCCCCAGTTTTACGCTGACATGCGTAAGGAACATCGTAACGATATCATTTCTCTACCCTTCGCCCTCGGTTGGCAGATCTGCTTGTTCCTTTTGCCCATGCAGCTCATTCTCCGTACCTGGTCCGCCTTCGCCGTCACCCTCGCCCTCTTCCTCTTTTGCCTCGCCGGACTCTACTTCTTCTGGTACAGAAACCTGCCCTCCTCTAACGACAAATAACTATCGTTATTATAATAGACGAATATTTTACCATGTGGCACAGCCGCCCTCGGCTGTGCATTTCGGGTGCCATGCCCACGCTCGCGTGGGCATGCTGATCTTATATCGTCGTGCCCAAGATCCCCAAAAACCAGCGCAGGGACGCTGAAACTTGAAACGAGGAACCAGGAACCAGGAACCAGTAACAAGGAACCAGGAACCAGATGGTACCCCCGCTGCTAACTTTTCCCTACTAACTACTTTTTCTGGGCACTGAGAACTGAGCACTGAGAACTCGTATAATTTCTTCGTGCCCTTTGCGCCCTTCGTGGTTAATATATTCCTAAAAAGTAAAAAACCAGGAGACCGACATGACCCAAAACCCGAAACGCATCCACCTCTTATGCAATGCCCACCTCGATCCCGTTTGGCTCTGGGAGTGGGAGGAAGGCGCTGCCGAAGTCCTCTCTACTTTCCGCACCGCCGCCGATCTCTGCGAGAAAGACAAAGCCTTCATCTTCAACCATAACGAAGTTACGCTCTATAAATGGGTCCAGGAATACGAACCGCAACTATTCCGCCGTATCCAGAAACTCGTTAAGCAAGGTAAGTGGCACATTATGGGCGGCTGGTACCTGCAGCCCGACTGCAATATGCCTTCCGGCGAGTCCTTCGTTCGTCAGATCCTGCTCGGCAAATCCTACTTCAAGCAGCACTTTGGCGTCGAACCCACCACCGCCATCAACTTCGATCCTTTTGGTCATTCCCGCGGTCTGGTTCAGATCCTCGCCAAGAGCGGCTATGATTCCTACCTCTTTGGCAGACCCATGCAAAACGACTGCCCCCTGCCCGCCGACGAATTCACCTGGATCGGTTTCGACGGTTCGCAAATCATGGCCGCCCGATTCAACGGCTGGTATAATTCCCACCTCGGCGAAGCCGCCCAGAAGGTCAAAGACTGGATCAAAGAATTCGGCCGCCGTAACCACTGCCTCATCCTCTGGGGCGTCGGCAACCACGGCGGCGGCCCCTCGAAAAAAGACGTCCGCGACATCAATCGCCTGATTGAACGAACCCAAGACTACGACATCATCCACTCTACTCCCGAAACCTTCTTCCGGCAGGTCCGCCGCGACAAATCTAAACTCCCTTCATTTAAAAAAAGTCTCAATCCTTGGGCTGTCGGTTGCTACACCTCCCAGATCCGCATCAAGCAGAAGATGCGCCGACTCGAAAACGAGATTTATATGGTCGAGAAAATGGCCGCTACTGCCGCCGCCAACCGAATCATGACCTATCCCCGGGCCGAACTCGACGAAGCCCTCCACGATCTCATGGTAGGCCAGTTCCACGACATCCTCCCCGGCTCCTCCATTCAGCCCGTTGAGGATGCCTCCCTGCGTCTGCTTGATCACGGCCTCGAAATCACCGCCCGGCTCAAGGCCCGCGCCTTCTTTACCCTCAGCGCCGGCCAAACCAAAGCCAAACCTGACGACATCCCCATCATGGTCTATAATCCCCATCCCTATCCCGTTCAGCAACTCGTCGAGTGCGAATTCCAACTGCCCGACTTCGACGAGTCCGGTGCCTTCACGCAGATCCACGTCTTCCGGAACGGTCTCCCAATCCCCTCGCAGGTCGAAAAGGAACTCAGCAACATCCCCGTCGATTGGCGCAAACGCGTCGTCTTCCCCGCGGAACTACAACCGGGTCAAATGAATCGGTTTGACTGTAAATTGGAAAAACTACCCGCCAAACCAAAGCCCAAAGTTAGGTTGAGTAAAGATAAAATCACTTTTCGTACTCAGGACTTGCAGGTTCTAATCAATACTCGTACCGGCCTGATCGATAAATATCAAGTACAGGGCGTCAACTGTCTTACTCCGAACGCCTGCCTGCCCCTCGTCATCCGGGATGATTCCGATCCCTGGGGGATGCTCACCCAGAGTTATCCCAAGGTCGTCGGTCGATTCAAATTAATGTCTCGTAAACAGGGAACGAAATTTTCCGGCGTCACAGGAAAATTGCTCGATTCGGTGCGCGTGATTGAGGATGGGGACGTGCGGACGGTGGTGGAGGTGCTGTTGGCGTATGGGGATTCGTTTATCGTGCAGCGCTATAAGCTGCCCAAGGTTGGTACGGAAGTCGAAATCGAAACGCGGGTGTTATGGAATGAAAAGGATAAAATGTTAAAGTTGTCCCTGCCCATAATGAATCCTGCCGATCGGTTTTTAGGCCAGACCGCCTACGGGGTGGAGGATCTACCGATGGGAGGCAGGGAAGCGGTGGCGCAGAAATGGGTGGCGCTCGTATCGAGCCGGAAGGACCTGGCGGTTACGTGTATCAACGACGGGATCTACGGCTGCGACTATTCGCGGGACGGCTTACGCCTGACGCTGCTGCGCTCCCCCGCCTATGCGAATCATCCATGGGAGGACAAAATCTACCTGCCGCAGGACCGGTTTACCCCGCGACAGGAACAGGGGGAACGTATCTTTCGTTTCTGGCTCAATGCCGGCAGGGTAAACGAACGGCTCAGACATATCGATCGTGAGGCGTTGGCCCGGAACGAAAAGCCCTTTGCCTTATCGTTCAACCCGCCGGGCTTCGGCAGGAAGCCGAAGCCGTTGGCTATTCTCAGCGACGATACGGTACAGATCGCCGCCGTCAAAAAAGCACAAAACAATAACGACATAATCATCCGCCTGTTCGAGCCTACGGGACGAAAACGCTCCACCGTATTGAACCTGCCGGTCCTGTCAAAGAAAATCAAAGTCGATCTGAATCCATTCGAGATCAAAACCCTGCGTATCAATCCGCGAACTAAGAAAGTAACTATAGTGAATCTGCTGGAAAAACCAATGTAAATATACTGGTCCACGCCTTACCGGTGGCTAGGAGTGATATGTCATACTCGCTTGCTCGCAGCTATAATGGTTATAGGACGCGCCGCCCGTCTTGGGTAGGTAGGTGTAGTTACGCTGGCGGAAATAATATAGGACGCTGGATGTCTGATTTATCCCGTTTTCCCGCACAAACCGGAAAAGGTAACCAGTTTCTCCGCTTGCTTGCCAAAACTGACTTACACATATAATCCGTCCGCCGCGAGAAATTTCTTTCTCGAATGCGTAAAATATTTCCCCTTCGATTTGCCCCTTATTTCGGTTCGGTGTATAGTATATTCTTAGGAATCGTACCTCGATCGTGGAATTAGGTCCGAAAGTGTCTTACTCAAGAGTAAAGGACAGTTAATATGAATTTAAGCGTGTCTTCCGCTCGCGGCAATACTTCGGTACTGGCTTTAATCTTTATGTCCCTGTTTGCCGCTCTCTCCATTTCGTTTGCCGCTTTGAGTAATACGAACTTACAGATGGCCAGCAATCATCGGGACTTGGCTCTGGCCCGCGCCGCGGCCGAGTCGGGCCTGCAGTATGTATCTTATCTGGTGAAAAGCTATATCCCCCCGGATGAGTCTTTTACCGCTCATAATCTCGTCGATGCTGACGATGCGGACGACACCTTCACCTACTTTTCCCAACATGTTGAGCAGATGTTATCCGATTCCGATTTAATTCGCAGTGTGACGGGCAATCAAGTTGTATCGCCGAGTGACGTGGTCGGTTGGCACGCTACCGAATCGCAATTTACGGTTCCCGCCCAGGGGGGTTTTCCCCTGCGATCAGACGATTCCGCGCGCTTTTCCCTCCGGTTCCGGTTGGAAACTAACGTAGATGGCGATGTACACCAGATTGTCGTGACCAGCATTGGTACGCACGGGTCGGTTAGTAGAGCCGTTCAGTTGACCTTTCCGATTGAAAAGGAATCCCAGGTACTAAACTACGCCGTGGCCAGCAGGTCCCAGGTGATCATCACGGGCGATTCTACGATTGATGGCGACATATTCAGCACCTGGGATCGCCCCGAAATCACCTCGCCATATACGATGGAAGCCTGTTCGACCGTCAATGGGACCATTAGTACGGTCTTGAACGAGGAGGATTTTGACGATGCCGGCTACACCTTGGAGGATAAAGTCCTCGGGGACCATGACGGTCTCTGTTACGGGCAGGAAGAAGGCCACATGACCGGCATGCGGGCCAGTGATTACGATACCAGTTCCTATAGGGCTATGACCACGATCATCCCCGCGTCCGATACCACTCAGAGTGAATATTTCCCGCATGTGCCCGGCGACTATTCCCGACCGTCCGCCGGGAACAGTCGGCAGGTACAACGGCACGTCTATCATAATCAAACCTTTACCAACGCCAATCTGCCCGCTGACCGAAACGCCTTGTTTGATAACTGCACCTTCGAAGGGGTCCTGTATATTGACATCGAATCCGGACGCAATAATGTTCGTTTCAACAATTGTCAGTTTAATGGATCGATCGTCACCGGCGTCGCCGGCACCTTTTCCTGGATGGATTACTGCCTGTATTTCACGGGCAGCGCTAACTTTGACAATCAGTACATGGAGGAATCCACCATCCTGGCCCCTAATTTCAACGTCAATATCGGCAACACTCAGGAACTGGAAGATACCGAAAGCGTTTTAACCGGCGCCATCGTTGGTGGGATTGTCGATATTCGCGGCAACGCTCGGATCGACGGCACCATCCTGTCCATGTTTGATCCGAGCATTTTTGGCGGCATGGCACGTGCGTATGGCACCAATGTTGGCTTTTCCGACGAAAACAATGAAGCGGGTATTCCCGAAGATGTCGGCACGATTGTAATTTCACCGGATCCCACGCGCCTGCTGCCCAGTGGTATCATTTCCCCCATCGTCATCACCTGCGACGCCAACTCCTATGTCGAATTCTAAGTCTGCAGGAAAACTACTGGTGTCATATTTCGCTTAGCCCCCCGACCTGTACCGGGGACGAACACCAACTTGTATCGTTACACCAAAGAGCCGGGAGCGCCAGCGACCGGGCAATGAAACTTGAAACCTGAAACCTTGAACCTAGAACTTTAAACCTGGAACCTGCAAATCGCTGCGCATCACGACCACTTGATACGGATTCCAGGTGGACATCGTGTAGTATATCCGGCACTGACCGTCCGACCCCTTTGTGAAACGCGCCATGATATAGGGGCCGTATTCCCCGCCCCATTCGTCCGCTCGCTTCGGATCGCTGAGTGAATCGCTCTTCAATCTATGTTTCGCTGAAATATGCATGAAATGTCCATAGCCGTTGTCGCGCCAGGGATTGAATAGGATCGTCCCTTCGGACCAAGGGCCCCAGGGCGTCTTCGCCGAACGCATCATGATCCCGCGTGGTTGGTACGAGTTGTACAGCATGACGTATCGCTTGACCGGTTCCAGGTATGCTACCGAAAATTCCCCGATGACGTCGTGACGGAACAACCGAACCGAGTTCGTCTCACGTGAGAACCAACGAGGTTGTCCCTTCTCATCGAGACCCCCAAAGTACTCCAGTTTCGACCGATCTTCGATGTCCGCTGGTTTCACTCGCGCCAGATAGACGCTGCTCTTGCGGTACTCGCCGCTCCCGTAAACGTATAACCAATCATTAGTCAACCAGAACGATACATTGATGAACTTGTCTCGCGACAACTCGTAGAGCATTTGAAAGTTGCGTCCATTGTTGTGCGAGCGGGCGATCACGGATCGGCCCATCACCTTTATCGGCGAGTGGTCCGTTGTGAATACGACGTACATGGTGCCGCCGATGGAGATGCCGCCGCTGGGGATCTCGAACGCGCCCTGCGTGATCCCTGGGACCTTGGCTTCTTGCCACCTACCGTCCTTTCTACGGTGGAACTCGAGTTGGATCTTTTCCGGATCGCTGCTGTCGGTCCAGGCCACCGCATCCTCGTTTCCCGGTCGGCCCCAGGTGTCGCCGAACAGAAAGTATAATCGCCCTTGGTGTTCGAACGAACTGCCCAGGTCGGTCGCAACGACGCCGAATCGCTTGCCGGTCTGACTTAGCGTCGGTTTCCCCTTCTCGCGGTCGAAGTCGCCTGTCAGTTGGCACACTTTCTGAGTGGACTTCTCGATATAGACCAGTGCCTCCGAATCCGCCGACCTCGTCATTCCCGGTAGGATAACAGC
>CAZNQT010000189.1:0-8307 GCA_964574885.1 uncultured Pirellulales bacterium | reverse complement strand
CTCCTTTTGAGCTTTAATTGCGACACAGCCTCATATGTCCACATCTTCAATACGATGGTCACCTCTTTGGTAAGATAGGTAAAATAGCCGATCCTTGTAAATAAGGAACTTATGAAAATGACGTCGAACTTTTATGGGCTAAAAGTGCAGGTCCATTGCAAAAAAGCTTGCAATTTTAAAGGCTTGGACTGATCTGGACTTTGATATAGAGTTCTGTTTTTAAACACTATAATATGATCCACTTTTTACATCAAAATATAAAGGGATAATTAAGATTCACTAAGTGACTCTAACAAAACTATTTCAATCCCACGGAAGTAGGAAACGATTATCTTCTGGGAATCCGAAGGCAATCACGTTATTCGCTACAACGAGTGCTGGTCCGTCCGGATCCATTACTTTAACGATGTGATGGGCACCGGGTACAACAGCAGCTTTCGTGGTTTCCCAGGAGCAGATAGTGATATCTACGGTAACTACATCGTCAGCTGCTGAGATGATGGCATCGAGGCAGAAGTCTGTGTCCAGAACGTCCGGACAGTAAAAAATCTCAAAGTTGGGAGAAAATATATCTGTTGACAGAATTAATATATTTTGGTAACATGCAGTTTCATTTGACAACATTCACAAAGGATTGTGCGAGGAAAAGTAAATAATTTGTAATCCGGAGGCCTGTTTCTTTTCCGATTTTGGCATGAGGAATCACTATGATCACGTCTATACGGATTGTAGCGGTGCGAGTTGTGTTTGTGTATTCATTTTCTCTAAGTGACTTTATAGTAATGGTTTAAGTAGGAACCCCAATTTTCAGGAGGATAAAACATGGAGTTGAAACCGAACAAACTGATCGTGGGTTTGGCCATTGTATGCTTAGCAGGCTCGGTAAATGCGGCCTTTATAGTTGAGGTCCATTCATCGGGTCTAGGTAATGCCAATTTTTCCGGGAATTATTACGACACTAGTATCCCGAGTACGGCGGTAGGGCTTCAAGGAGTTCATAGTGTATTTGGCGGCACTTCGGCACCTCATCAATATGTCTTTTCCTATACTCCCGGAGTGGACCTGGACAACTACTCCCCGTCTGCGGGTACGGATTTAGGGAATGGCGATCTGGCCAGCGGTTTGGACGGGCATGGTATATGGCCCTACAATGTGTATATTACCTGGCCTGCTTCCGCTAATGTGAATGCTGCTGGATGTAATATCGCCACTACCAATGATGCAAACGATATCGTTCTGGATCCGGTGAATATGAATACCGGGGGTACAGGCAATCCCGGCGGCAATAACGGCTGGTTACAAATCGCGGAAAATATTCATCTGACCCCCGGTCTGACCTACACCGTCACTCAAACCGCTAACAGCACCTCTTACGTTTCGCAACGGAGCCATGGGGTCATGTGGGAAATGCAAACCCCGGATTTCGCCCCGGTAACCATTAGCAAGGAAGACGCTGAAGTGGAGGAAGGCGGAGTAAACGATTCGTACACCGTGGTCCTGAATCAGGAACCGAAACCATCCATACACCTGGTAACCATAACCGTCGTGGTTGCCGTCGATCCCAATCAATTGATAATAAATGGAGGTCTCGGTACTACTCCTACGGTGTTGACCTTTAATCATGATAACTGGAATGATCCGCAACCCGTGAACATCGTTGCGATAGACGATCTCGCTAAGGAAGGGGATCAGACGGTCTGGCTTTATCACACCGTCAATGCCGACGATCCTAACGATCAAATATTCAGAAACGGTTTTGCCCAGCGGGTAAGAGTGAAAATTTTGGACAACGAGCAGCAGGACATTCGCATCACCCACGATGATACCAGCACGATGGTGAGCGAGGAAGGGCCTACTTCGGATACGTACTACGTTCGCTTACAATTCGTGCCAACGGCGGAGGTAACGATTAACATTACGACGGACGGCCAGACAGTAGTCGATACGGATCCCGGTCCGGGAACCTCGACGCAACTTACCTTTAATGCCGGCGATTATAATATCGAGAAACCGGTTGTCGTAACAGCCGTGGACGACGCTGTATTTGAGAATACGCATATTTCTATCATAAACCATCATTCCGTCAGTGCCGATCCCGACTCCAACAACCTGGATAGGAATTGGAATGTTACGGTGGAAGATAACGACTGTGGACTTTGGGGCTTCCATCCGATGGACTTTACCGGTCCGGAGGGCGTCCCGGATTGTGTGGTGGACATATTTGATTTCGCCCAATTCGCTCAAGCCTGGCTCTACTGTACGCAGCCTTATGAAGCAGGTTGTGTGGATTTGAGCAATTAAAACGTTTCCTCTGCGTCAGAGGAATTACTGCAGATACGAAAATCAATCTAAAATTCGGAGAGAGGAAAGGAGGTGTAACGGACACTGAGTAGCTAGAGGATGAATGAAGTAGTTTTGGAAAATGGTATTTACAGGAGGATGTATATGCTTACATCAAGAAGAAGGAAAATGTTGAAGCTGACCTGTCTTGGTTTGATTCTGGTGTTCATGGGGAGCACGGGTGCCTCCACGGTGTACATTGACGATGACTTCGAGTCGTATGCCGATACGGCTGCAATGCAAGCCGTGTGGGGCGCTGCCGGTGCGGGTACATTGGATCCCGCGAATGGCCTGAGCCCGACGCAGTCGATGGCGCATCCAGGTGGCGCTGACAACACGTTTGCTCTCGCCGCCGACCTGATTCCGTCGGATGCTGAGCCCGTGGTGTTGCGCGGCGCTATGTACGATGACGGCGCTGGCAACAAGCGTTTTTCGATCGGGCTGCGGTCGCTGAGCACGTTCCCGCTCTTTGAAATGGGTCGGTATAATTCGGTCTTGGGCGAAGACTACATGATCCGGATCAATACGTTCCCGGGCCTCAGCCCGAATTGGATATCGATTGGCGCCGGCGGCGCCGTACAGGGCTGGCACACGTGGGAAGCGATGTTTACCGGCTCCGACATCACCGTGACGTTGGATCTTGGTTCGGACGGCACGATAGACGCAACCTATAACGATGTACTGGGTGGCGCGTACACCACGGGCCTTGGCGTGGTTCGTCTCGGAGGCCCGTCGGGCCTCTCGTCGGGCGGCGGCGGCGGTAACTTCGATGATATCTACCTGGCGCAGATTCCGGAGCCAACCACACTCGCGTTGTTGACGCTAGGTGGTTTGTTCCTCCATCGCCGGCGCAGAAATAGATAGGCCAGACTGTTAGACTGTAGAGCAGCTTGGTATAGTACCGATTTAACGTTTTATCCGTATGATAAATCGGGATAAGGAGTGTATTGTCCCAATTTATTATAATAAGGAGCGAACGCAAACAATGGTATGTAACGGAATTACATCATGAAGAGCAATATTGGTAGTAGAATTCAGCCAATCATGTATGCGGGGATTCTCCTTTTCTCCTTTTTGTTAGGAATTCACAACGCCTCGGCAATTGTGCATCCCGAAGGGGATTTAAGCGGTGACGGCCAAGTGAACTTGGTCGATTTGCATCTCTTTTTGGATCAATGGCTAGCCTCTTCCGAGGACTTTGCCGGGGATTTGATTTCCTATTGGAGCCTGGACGAAGTTGAAGGCCTCATCGCCCATGATAACACCGGTTACGGCCATGACGGCATCTTATGGAATGGTCCTCTCTGGCAGGAAAGCGGCGGCCAACATGAGGGCGCCCTTTTATTTGATGGGATCAATGATTATGTCAGCGCCCCCTTTGTTTTGAATCCCGCGGATGGGCCGTTCAGTGTCATGACATGGATCAAAGGCGGAGACACCAAGGAAGTCATTATCGCCCAGAAAGACTACCCTGGTTTTGGAAAAGCATGGCTCCAGGTAGATCCCACCTACGGAAATCTCATCACTCAGTTAACCAATGGAATTTATCCCCTCGCTTCCAATTATTTGATTACGGATAATGAGTGGCATCATGTAGGGGTGGTCTGGGACGGCTCCCGTCGGTTTCTCTACGCCGATGGCTACGAGGTGACCAGGGACGTCGATCCCTTACCGGGGAATCTGCTTTTTTGCGAGGGCGAACTTTACATTGGCGCCAGTCAGTATCTCGAGAGTTTCAATTTCTGGACGGGATTGATTGACGATTTGCGTATTTACCATCGCGCTTTAGAACCTGAGGAAGTTTACCAATTGATCGGATCGGGAATACCAGGGCCTGGTAACGCCAATCTCGATGGTTTGAACGGAATCGACCTCAGTGATTATAACCTCCTGGCTCGAAACTGGCTACAGGGATCCACGGAATACCGCTGTATCTGGATTGATTCCTGGCACGCGGACAGCTTTTTAAATGCATCCGAGGTGAATAATTTAATTCAAACGTGTCGCGATAACAATATTAATACCATCATGCCTGAAATCCGGAAGGTTGGCGACGCGTATTACCACTCCAATCTGGAACCCCGGGCCACTAACATCACCGGCGGACCCTCCTTTGATCCGCTGGGATATATGATCGAAGTCGCGCATGACACCTCAGGCGGCAAAAAATACGTTGAGGTCCACGCTTGGTTCGTCGTACAGCGCCTCAGCTCAACCTTAAACTTAGATCCGCAGCACGTTCTGTCTCAGCACCCGGAATATATCATGAGCGATGATGACGGAAATATTTCCTATGGGGGCAGTTATTATTTAGATCCGGGTCATCCGGGATCGGTGGAACATAACGTCGCGGTCATTCTGGATTGTCTGAGCCAGTATGACATCGATGGGATCAATCTGGATTACATCCGTTACCCCGCCGCGGACTGGGGCTACAATCCCGTAAGCGTCCAGCGCTTTAACGATTTCTATGGGAAAACCGGATCGCCTTCGCCATCCGATCCGGACTGGTGCGATTGGCGCCGGGAGTGCATTACCCTGGAAGTGAAAAAGATCTACATCAAGTCCCTGAAAATTAATCCGAACGTCGTCCTTACCCCGGATACCATCAACTGGGGATACAGTTACGATGATTTCGAAAACTCCGATGCGTATAAAACAGTATATCAGGATTGGGTTAGTTGGTTACGAGAAGGGATTATCGATTACAACGCCCAAATGGGGTACGAACGTGGGGGTGTTACGCCCCGCTATGAGGGATGGAGTAGTTTGTCCTTGGCCAACGATGACAAACGAGGTAGTATTCTAAGTACGGGCGCGTATCTGCAAACTGATATCCAGTATGCGATGGACCAGTTGCTATATTCTCGGAGCCAGGGCGCGGCAGGTTTGAATATCTACGACTGGGGCAGTGAGGTCAATGCTACTGATCCGCCTCAAACCAGGACACAATTCTATCAGGCCCTCAAGGCCCAGGTGTTTCCGGAGTGGCTCGACCCACCCACGCCCTCCTGGAAAGCTTATCCGAAAACCGGGATCTTCGAGGGCAATCTCTACGCGGCGGGCGTACCCCTGGACCATGGCGCCGTCATGATCGACGATGAACCTTCCACCCAGGTTTATACCGACGGTATGGGCTGGTATGCGATTATGGAGGTACCCCGCGGTTCGCATGTCCTGCGCTTTTCCTTTCCAGGCTACCCCGACAAGTTGATCCCCATCACCCTGTCCCAGGCTGGTTTGATTGTCACCGTGGACGCGGATCTGGTTTATTGAATCACGGTAAACGGTTGCTGTGGAAGCTCACTCTTCGGATTTAGCGAACGCCAACTTTACGTCGGGATATGGAACTCCCCACGGGAGTATTCCCAGTGCAGCCATTGCCACTACAGCGACAAATAGCGTTTTCGGCGGTCCGGGGGAAGAACCGGATACCTATATCTACTCCTATGAAAGTATCTGTCTGTTCGCCGACCGGACCAGTGCTGCGACCATGCGTGCGAATCAATTGCGGTTATGGTTTTCGTCGGTGGCTTATACGCTGCTGACGGCCTTACGAAGACTGGGATTGAAAGAGACTCCATTGGCCCAGGCGCAATACTATACGATTCGATTGAAATTGCTGAAGCTCGGCGCGCAAATCCAAGTGACGGTCCGTAACTCGTCCCTTCTCTCGTAATAGCTACGAGAGTTGTCATTATCCAATATTGGGGGAACTGTAAAAAATTACCGCCGTATATTACGACGGCGAATCAAAAGGCCCCCAATTCCCACCAATATTACACTTAGCGGTTCGGGTACCTCAACTACGTCGATTTCCCATATCAACGGCGATACGAATGCCGCGGAAAGCCCGTCATCCATGGCGGTAAAAGGATTCACGCCGTCGTAAGGATCCCGCATCTGCCCCCCGGTGTTGTCCACCGCGTAGAAATCAAATTGCAGATTCGTAACATCCGCCGCCAGGATGCCGGAGGTATCCATAAGTTGGGTAAGCGTGACACGAAACCCATTGTTGTTGATCGTGCCCGACGGATGCGATTGCACATAGATCGGTTCCGACCAGTTGGTTCCATTGTCCGAAGAGAAACTTACGGTGTACGTGTGAAATACTCGTCCGTCACGGCCATCATTGCCGCTGAAGACATCAATTTCCGCGACGTCCACAGCGGTTGCCAAATCGTATTGAAGACGCTTGGTGGGATTCCCGGCCCCGGGGAAGTCGTTGAGTAAGCCCGTTAGCCCTGACGCTCGAAGTCCAACGCCGTCTGTAAGTGCGGGAAGCTGATCCAGCGGATCCGTGTTGGCCGGATGCCACCCCAAATCACCCGGTAGTTCCGTAGCAATCAGACCATCGATCAAGTCCTCCGAACTGTAGAGTTTGGCCAGATCGGCTTCTTCACCCTGTGTGGTCACCACATTTACAGCGGCGTTGCCCGCTGTGCTAAAAAGACCTGCGGTTAACAAAACAATCATCATCACCTTTAATTTGTTCATGACATCCTCCTTCAAAAAGATTAAAAAACCAACTATACGCTATACTTTAACGATCGAAACCTGATAGTCAAAGACAATCTGTCAGGACATCCGTACAGTCCAACCAGGCCGCTGCAAACTGTGCAAAGTCTAGGAGGTCAACAATACAGTCCTGGTTAAAATCGTAAAATGAAAATTCAGGAGTATCGGGCATCATGTGAGATGTCTTGCACGAATCCTCGCCGACATAGATCGTTACGCGGTCATTTTCTTCGAATTCAATATCACTGGCCCACAGATTAAATTCGTATGTCCCCGTCTCGGTCAGCGTCACCGACGCTTGTTCCTGATCGTCGTCGTCGATCTCGGTAGCGGGTCCTGAAACTTGCGTCCACAGTACGACGGTCATTCCCGGAGGATCCGGCAGCCCGTCATCGGTAACAGAACCATTGAGAATCACCGTAACCTGTCCTGGTTCGCCGCCCATTCCCAGCCAATATCCATCATCCTCGCCCGCATCAACAATCGGAATGTCATTGTCATTAACCGTAAACTTCCAGATTTTACCCGGCAGATTCGGATCTTCAGGAGGTGCACCTCCATCGTAACTGTCAACGACCCAGTAACACACATCCCCCTCTTCAAGAGTTTCCGGGATGGTCACACTTGACTGCTCCCCGGGATCCTCGACAGTTTCAATCAAGGTCAACATGGATTTGTAAGAAAGCGAGTTGGGTTCGCCCGTATTCCTGCCAAAGTAAACCTCGCAAATATCGACGCCCTCCACGTTCTTCCAGGATAGGGTGTCCTGCGAAGTCGGAACATTCGGAGCATTATGCTTCGGAATTGGATCATAAGCACCAGAGTAACTGTAAACATCAATTTCCCATATCAACGGCGATACAAATGCGGCGGTAAGCCCGTCATCGGTGTTAGTAAAAGGATTTATGCCGTCGTAAGGATCCCGCATTTGCCCCCCGGTGTTGTCCACGGAATAGAAGTCAAATTGCAGGTTCGTGACATCAGCCGCTAAGATACCGTTGGTATCGGTAAGTTGCGTAAGTGACACACGAAACGCGTTGGTTGTTGGGGTGTTGATCGTGCCCGATGGATGCGATTGCACATAGATCGGTTCGGACCAGTTCATACCATTGTCCGAAGAGAAACGTACGGTGTACGTGTGAAATACCCGACCGTCACGACCATCATTACCGCTGAAGACATCAATTTCCACGATGTCCACGGGGATCGCAAGATCGTACTGAATACGTTTGGCGGGATTCCCGGCTCCGGGGAAGTCGTTGAGTAAGCCCGTTAGTCCTGTCATTCGGACTCCAATGCCGTCTGTAAATGCGGGAAGCTGATCAAGCGGGTCCGTGTTCGCCGGATGCCACCCCAAATCGCCCGGCAGTTCCGTGGCAATCAGCCCCTGGATCAGGTCCTTCGAACTGTAGAGTTTGGCCAGATCGGCTTCTTCACCCTGTGTGGTCA
>CAZNQT010000188.1:0-8357 GCA_964574885.1 uncultured Pirellulales bacterium | reverse complement strand
TTCTTATGGCCAAAGATATGCAATTACTGTTCCATTTCGTTAGGGGCTCTTAGTAGAATTAGCAACTTTCAATACGGTATGGGTATGGAGAATAAAATAATTCGCATCAGTGAGATGAAGGATCACGTGGGGGAAGAAGTCTGGATCAACGGTTGGTTATATAATGCGCGGGCCGGAGGGAAGGTACAATTTTTGATTGTCCGGGACGGCAGCGGGATGTGTCAGGCGGTGATGGAAAAAAGCGACGACAACGCGGATCTTTTCACCGAAGTAAAACATCTCGGTCAGGAGTCGGCTCTTAAGGTGCAGGGGACCGTACGGGCGGAGGAACGGAGCGTGGGCGGGCATGAACTAGCGGTCACGAACGTCCGGATTGTGCATAAGACGGAGGGGTATCCGATAACACCCAAGGAGCACGGGACGGATTTCCTGCTGACCCATCGGCACTTGCATTTGCGGTCGCGGAAACAATGGGCATTAGCGCGGCTTCGTCATACGGTCGTGGAAGCGATTCGTGATTTTTTCAACCACAATGGATTTACCCTAGTGGATACGCCGATCTTTGCGCCGGCGGCCGGAGAAGGGGAACAGACATTGTTCCAGGTGGATTATTTCGGCGAAGAGGTGGCGTTGGCGCAGACGGGGCAGTTGTACCTGGAGGCGGCGGCGCTGAGTCTGGGTAAGGTGTATTGTTTTGGTCCGACGTTTCGGGCGGAAAAGAGCAAGACCCGCCGGCACCTGACGGAATTCTGGATGGTCGAGCCGGAAATCGCGTATATAGAGCTGGACGAATTACTGGAGGTGGCGGAGCAGTTTATCACTGCAATCGTACAGGCGGTATTGGAAAAACGGAAAGACGAACTGGAAATTCTGGAACGGGATACCAGCGACCTGGAGAAGATTCGACCGCCGTTTGTCCGACTCAGCTATACAGATGCAGTGGATTTGCTGCACAGCGATTCCGTAAAGACCTTCCTGCAGACGCAACTCGAAGAAAAGAAATCACAGGTTGTGGCATTGGAGAAAAACATCGCAGAGTGGACCGAACAGCGTGAAGCGGCGAAGAAGCAGTGGCAGAAGGATAAACTCGCACAGCAGATCCAAACCGCTCATGAAGAAGTGAACGAACTTACCGAACAGATTGCCAATATACCGCATCACCTGGAACTGGCAGCCGGATTTACCTGGGGTAAAGACCTGGGTGGTTCGGACGAGACGATTATCTCACAGTTACACGAGCGACCCACGTTTGTGCATCGGTACCCGAAAGAGGTCAAGGCGTTTTATATGAAGCCGGATCCGCAAGATCAACGGGTGGTGCTGAACTTTGATTTACTGGCGCCGCAGGGATACGGTGAGGTTATCGGCGGCTCCATGCGCGAGGATGATTACGAGTCGCTGCGGCAAAGGATTCATGACTTAAATTACGATCAGGCCGACTATGAGTGGTATCTGGACCTACGGCGCTACGGCTCCGTGCCGCACGGCGGCTTCGGGTTGGGCGTGGAGCGAACGGTCGCATGGTTGGCGGGGATCAAACATATTCGCGAAACAATTGCGTATCCGCGTTTGATGGGTAAGATATATCCGTGAGAAAGAGTAGATGAGTAAATGGGTAAATGAGTGGATGAGTCGATGAGTGAGATGACGAGTAAAGAGCGGATGTATGCGGTCCTGGAAGGATTGCCGGTGGATCGAGTGCCGGTGACGCCGATCTTTATGGCCTGGGCGGCGCATTACATTGACCATTGTTACCGGGATTATTACCTCGACGGCAACGTACTAGTGGAATCCCAATTAGCGATGGCACGAGATTTTCAGGTCGATCAGGTTTCGGCAATCAGCGATCCCTGGCGTGAAGCCAGCGGCTATGGAATGGAATTCGATTATCCGAAAGACGGCGTTGGCAAACCGAAAGACATATTACTCCATTCACCGGAAGACGTTGCCAAACTGAAAATTATCGACATCGACCAGACCGAGCGGATGAAACAGCGGATCGAGAGCGTTCGGAAAATGGCGGGCGCCGTTGGAACCACCCATAGTGTGCTGGGCTGGGTGGAAGGTCCCATGGCGGAGTATGTAGATTTACGCGGTATGGAAAACGCCATGATGGACCTAATGGATCGACCGGAAATGTTTCAGGAGGCCGCGAAACTTATCATCGATAACGCCATCCGGTTTGCGCGGGCCCAGGTTGAAGCGGGCGCCGATATGATCGGCGTGGGCGATGCGGCGGCGAGTCTGGTGGGGCCGCAGTTATATGCCGAACTGGTCCTGCCGTGGCAGCAGAAACTGTTTGCAGCGATTCATGAAGCGAACGCGAAGGTCAAACTGCACATTTGCGGTAACATCAATAAAATCATCGCCGCTATGGCCCAAAGCGGCGCCGACGTAATCGACGCGGACTGGATGGTTCCACTGGATCAGGCGCGGCAGGCGGTGGGAGAAGAAATGGTATTGTGCGGTAATTTCGATCCGTCGGCAGTATTATTGCAAGGAACGGCGGAACAAGTTACACAAGCCGCGAAAGACTGCATTGCCGCCGGTGGGGAAAAATTTTATTTGATGCCCGGCTGTGAAGTGCCGCCCGGCACGCCGTCGGAAAATCTACACGCGTTCTGCCCGAATGAACATACCCTGCCATTTTTAGTAAAGTGATATCCCAGATGAAGAGAGTTAATACCACCGTTGAAGGAGAACAAGTTCTTGTCCGCAAGTATAAATCCACCGACACAGAGGATCTGTATCGAAATATTCGCAGCAAAGAAATTAGCCGTTGGACAATTGGATTGCCGTATCCTTATCCTAAAGAGACAGCAGCAAAGTTTATCCGCTGGTCTCAAAAACAGTGTCGTGAGAGAAAAGAATTTCACCTGGGGATTGTTCTCAAAGAGACGCAGAAGGTTATCGGCGGCGTCGGATTGAAGCGTATAGATTATAAACACCAATGCGGTGAATTCGGCTTTTGGCTTGGAAAAAAACATTGGAATCAGGGATTAACCTCCGAAGCGGCGCGTTTGATGCTACATTTTGGATTTAGGCAGCTCAGATTACATCGGATCTATGCCCATGCGTTTGATGAAAATATAGGCTCACGACGCGTACTGGAAAAATGCGGCTTTCAACTCGAAGGCATTATGCGCCAAGCCGTCATCCGCAACAAGAAACGACACGATTTATATAATTACGGTATCCTCCGGTCGGAGTTTTTAGATAATAGGTAAAGTCAGGTTTAAATATAAGATGACTGTTCGTTAATGTAGCTTTACCCCATGAGACTGACACGCCAATTACGCAAGACATTAACCTTCGGCTTTCTGCGTATCGGTATGGAAGTTGCCCGGAAAGGCGATTTTCATACTATCGAGACCATGCGACACGTGCTGTGCGGATTAACACATATACCGGGCCCTCTCCGCACGCGGTTGGCAGAAAATATGAGATCAGCCGGTGTACATCGCCCGGAGCTTCTGGATGCTCATTTTGCCAGAGCGATAGATCAACTGATAATGCTGGCCCATGTTTTTCGAGCCGGATTCGAGCAAAGCGGCTGTCCGGAACGATTCCAATTCGATGATTCCTTTCGTCTATTAGAGCAAGCTTATCAAAGGGGAAAGGGAGTGATAAATATCTCTCCTCACATATGCGGATACCCTTTATATCCACCCGTCGTAACGTCCCGCATTCCTTGTAGTATTTATCTGCGACGGAATCAGGATCCGAGAAAAATGCGGATTAATCAGGCCATCGGAGACGCCGGCGAAGGCCACCTGGTTTATCCTCCGGCCCATGCCACAAAAGCTCAAAGGATTCAAGTCGCGGTCAATGTCCTGCGGCAAGGCAAGATGCTTTTCATTACGCCGGATACTTTACGCAAACCTAAAAACGGCGCACCGGTAAGAATTTTTCAGCGCACGGTATATTTCCCTACCGGGGTATTTGTCATGTCCCTTCGGACCGGGGCTCCGGTGGTGCCGATTACCTGGCATTGGCAGAACGACGCTTATCACATTCACTATAGTCAACCAAGCGAATTATCCCGCGGCGGTCGCATACAGCAAAAAACCGAGGCCGCCACCCGTAAATGGGCCGAAGGCGTCGATGCCTTCCTGCATGAGCATCCCGAGATGTGGAGGAACTGGCTTGACAAACGATGGACTCATGTTCTTCGTAACGGTTATAATTAGGTTCACACGTGTCTTTCAATGGTTCAAATTCTTATGGTAATCGGATATGATGATAACAGAGCTATGGACCGGAGGGAGTGATATATTTCTATGGATACTCTATACGAAAGAACCAAGGACAAAACATGGCATACCGTAATTTGAATGAATTCCTGCAAGAAGTGGAACAAATGGGTGATTTGGTTCGGATTCCCGTCGAGGTGGATCCGGAACTGGAGATTACCGAAATAGCCGATCGAGTCATGAAAAGTGCCGACGGCGGGAAAGCCCTGTTGTTTGAACAAGTTAAAGGTTCGGATTTGCCGCTGTTGATCAATGCATTGGGCAGTCGATCTCGCATGTGTCGGGCGTTGGGAGTAAACGACTTTTCCGAGATTGCCGACCGGATACAAGCGATGCTGAAACCGGAAATACCTACTACGTTTGTGGAAAAGGTGAAGAAGCTGCCGGAACTGGCCCAGATGGCCGGCTTTCTCCCCAAGCTGGTAAAAAAAGCATTCTGCCAGGAAATCATTTACAAGGGATCGGATGCCTCGCTGGATATGCTGCCGATTCTAAAATGCTGGCCTCTGGATGGCGGTCGCTATATCACCTTTGCCGGCATTTATACGAAAGACATCAAAACCGGCAAGCGGAACGTCGGCATGTATCGGGTGCAGCAACTTGACGCCCACACCTGTGCGATGCACTGGCAGATTCATCATGATGGCGCGACTCATAGTCGGGGATATGCCGAAGCGCAAGAGAAGATGCCGGTGGCCATTGTGTTTGGCGGAGATCCGGCGTTAAGTTACGCTGCCTCGGCGCCCCTGCCGCCCGGGATGGATGAAATCCTGTTTACCGGTTTTCTGCGTAAGAAGCCCGTCGAACTCATCCCGTGTAAAACCATCGACATGGAGGTTCCCGCGGAAGCGGAAATCGTCATCGAAGGATTTGCCGATCCGCAGGATATGGTCGAGGAAGGTCCGTTTGGCGATCATACTGGCTATTACAGTATGCCGGAACTGTATCCGCGGTTTACCGTCACTGCAATCACGATGCGTAACAACGCGATCTATCCGGCAACGATTGTCGGCATCCCGCCGATGGAAGATTATCATATGGGCCTGGCGACGGAACGGATTTTTCTGCCGGCGATTCAAAACTGGCTGCCGGAAGTGGTGGATTATCACCTACCGGTGTATGGCGTCTTCCACAATTTCTGCTTCGTCAGCATCCGCAAGGAATATCCCTATCATGCCCGCAAGGTTATGCACGCAATCTGGGGCATGGGCCAGATGATGTTCAGCAAATTTATCGTCGTTGTCGATCATGACGTGGACGTGCACAATACCGAGGACGTATTATTCCACCTCGGCGCCCACGTCGATCCGCGGCGGGACATCTGTTTGGTCGATGGTCCGGTGGATGCGCTGGATCATGCCGCTCCGTATTTATGCGCCGGCAGTAAAATGGGGATCGACGCCACCCGAAAAATTCCCGGCGAAGGCATACAGCGCTCCTGGCCTCCGAAAATCGAAATGCCGCAGGAAATTATAGACCTCGTCGATCAACGCTGGGAGGAATACGGGTTTATCGCTCGACAATAAACGTAACATCCGTTCCGCCGGTGTATCGTTTGCCCTCAGCATCGAACCGGGCGCCGTGATTGTCGGTCAGGTCTTTTCCCAGGCAATAAAGGCAGTAGCCTTTCGTACGTTTTTCATAGCGTATTGGTTTTCCGTCGAATGGATCAAGGGGCACATCGTTAAGATATTCCGGCGCCAGATCGGCCAGGGTATGGGGTAGTTGTTGATGATCCTGCCGGTACGACTCGATGGCCAAAGCCGTTAATGCCAGCAATTGTTGACTCTGGTGTTGGGCGTCAATGCGTAACGTGCCGGCTAAAGCGGGTACGAACATTAAGAAAAAACGCTTTATCCCCCTAGTTTGATGGATGCGATTGTGCACTGCCTCGGCGGTGTGGAACCGCTTTGGAGTAGGCAGGGAAATTGCTTCCAGATACTCCTCCATCGCATCCAGATAAGTCATTCTCGCGCGATCACTGAATCCCAGCGCTGCATAGAGGTTGAATATAATACCGGGAGTATCTTCTTGGGCAAATATATCCGGACGGTTCAACATCTCACAAACCAGGGCCCGCTCGGCAATGATTGCCTGTCGCAGCCAATCGGGATCGTACACTTGCTCCAGCAGCGCTTTCAGTCGCTGGATTTGGACGGGCGACGGAGTACTGTGGTTCAATATGAGTTCCACCGTATCAATAAAAATCGCCGAGACGGCAGAGCGGACCAGTTGCGAGATGAGTATCGGTTCCTTTTTAAGGGAACGGGCCAAGCAAAAAATTGCGTGAGCTGATTGGATCGCTTTTTCGATATCCTGATTGTGCAAATGATGGATTGTCTCTAGTTGCATCAATTTAGCACAGGATCGCATGGGGCCGAGGTGCTCCAATAATACGTTGAATCCATCGTTGAAATCGACCGGATACCTACATGCCTCAACTGGCATAGCTTGATAAAGCCGTTGCAGGGTTTGTGCGTTATCCGCAAGATATTGTTCGATCAAGTCCATCGTTGCCGGCGTGAACAATTCGTCAAGCCGTTGAAATTCGGCATTCCCGGCAATGGGCAGCAAATCCAGCTTATCCGGCTGGGATTTCCATTCTTCAAGTTGAGCAAAGGCTTCCAGATAGATGTCCGCGGCATTTTCACCCAGTGGAGGCGTTACATATAAGGTATCCAGATCGCTGGCATTGATGGGATAACCGGCGGCATGCAGGGCGTCCAGACGAGACTGGACTTGGTTCTGCATATAGATTTTTTGAATCGTCAGTACGATAATGATCAGGAGGACGATAAAAAATAGTATCCAGGGCCAGTGCAGCCGACGCTTTCGTTTGGTTTTTTCTGCTGTGGATTCCATGCCTTTTTTATACCCGATGAAACCTATGTTCAGCAAAGAAAATATGTCATTCCTGCGCAGGCGGGAATACAGTATTTCGACAATATAACCATATTAGAAGATAATGGTTCCCTGCCCGCGCAGGGGTGACAGCTTTTCCCAACAGGAGCTAATTACTCGCCGTGTCGGTCGCGGGCACGGTGCCGGGCCTGGCGGAAGGCATCGAGTATTTCCGAATCGGACGCTGAAGGAGCGGTCTTTTCCGGTTTAGTTTTACGGGGCAGCCGGAAACGTTTTTTATCAGGTGGAGGAACTTCAGCAGGTTTTTCCGGAACAAGTTTTTCCGCTTCGGTAGATTCCTCCTCAATGATTTTCTTCTTTTTGGTTTTTTGTTGCCATCGGGTAATGTACTGCGGTATTAAAGCCAGCACGCCGGTGCGTCGTTCCAGGATTTCGAGCAGGAACAAACCGATGGCGGCCAAAATGAGAAAATGGGCGATCTCGATACGTTGAACTTGTTTGGGAAGTTCATCCCAGATTTTCGTCGGCTCGATCCGGTCTTTCCCGCCCGTCGCCCGCGCCAAACGGGATAAGATATCCTGACCATAATCATCGCGACTCGGTCGGTACTCGGGAGAATACATCAGGCAAACCGGCGCCAGACGCTGTCGGCCCAGCCTGTCAATCTCAACGGTGGAAAGCATGGTTTCACTGCCCCGCAGAGGCAAATGTACTGCCAGGGTGTCGGCGTCTTCCCATTGCATAACGGTCTGCTCGACCTGGGGCCTAGTCCCTGACGTGGATCGAAGGGTAATCACCCGGGGCAAGGCGTCAAAGGGAAGCTGAATTCTGTCAGGATCCAGATGCGCCTGAATTCGACATATGCCGTTTTCCACTTTCTGAGTGATAAGAATTTTATTCCCAAAATCTCCTGCTACTCCAGCCGTCCAGCGAGCCTGGGAGGCGAAAAAATGTCCTACGTCCTGCCAGTGCACCAGGGGTCCGGTAAATTCCCCATCCGCCTGTCCGGTATAACAAAGCACCCGTCCCAGTCCCGCCGACCAGGCGGCCACTATCGGCGCCTCGTACTTATCCATCGTCACCGCTGCCGGATTCACTCCTTCGCGCAGATAACATAAGTTATATCCTCCTATCTCGGGCGGCGGTGAAAAAGGAATTTGCGACAAACCGGCCATACCGCTGGTGATCTTAAAAGCCGTCTGCTCCTCGATAAAGGTTTGGCGCGCCGCAACGAACGTATCC
>CAZNQT010000187.1:0-8365 GCA_964574885.1 uncultured Pirellulales bacterium | reverse complement strand
GCATAGTTCAACTGCTGCCCATCGTTCTTTTCTTGAGCCAACTGCCTCGCATGACGTAATAGCCCCGTATGTTTAACTTCTTGTATCGCGCCTTTTTCTTTCGATTCGGGTTTCGCGCTGCCCCGCAGTAAATCCTGCGCCCGCTCCGACTGCCCCGACGCAATCAGAGCATCCGCTTCCAGCAGCGTCAATCGCCGCGCATCTTCCGGTGCCAACTTTCGTACCTGACGAACCTTTGGAATTAATGCCAATCCTTCCTGGGCTTTACCGAAACAGTGCACCAGCAATTCCACCTGCGCCAGACCTGCCTGTTGCCGTATCCGACTGCCCACCAGCGAATCAGACCACAATTGCTCGAAAAAATGCAGCGACCTGTCATACTCACGATTTGACGACGAGCGTAAATCCTCGCCCAACAAAAGCACGAATTCCGCTTGTCCCGGCGTATGGATCAGGCTCTCCAGCCGATCGGACAACTCCAACAGCGCCTTTCGCTTCCAACCGGGCTGTTTGATCACGTCCGCAAAATAATACAGATAAGTTAAATCCTCTACCGGTAGCTTCCGAAAATCCTTTGTTTCTATCGCCCGGGCAAATAAATCTATATGTTTCGTCCCGGAAAATACCTCCTCCCATTGAGCCCGTGCCCGCACGGATTGAGTTATTTTCCCTGCGACCTTCCCATTTTGCATAAATTCCAGCGTTACCTGGCGAATCCCCGGCCGTAGAAAACAATGCTCTACCTCCTCGCCTTCCCTGACCTCGCCGTCGTCGAATCTCCAGCGATAGGTATAATGATCGTTCCGTTTCGACGGCAATATTCCAAACTTCATCATCGGCAGAGCCGCCCCGATGGTATCCCGTCGTAAATCCCCGCTTACCTGCCACGTCATCCCCCCCCAATTCGGCGTCGGCGGCTTACGGCCTACCCGGATGGCCTTGTAACGACTCACCCCCACAAAATCCGACCGTGTCATCGGACGCAGGATATCGCCTGGTTTCTGGATCGCCGCCAGACAAAACATCTCGCCCAACGGACTGCCGTTTAAATATTCGACCTTATGAATCCCCGGCCGCAAACCGACCTTCCCTTGTCGTTCCCCCCGAATCCCTCCGCGATACCCGTGACGGCCCGGCCAGCCCACCACCAGATTGCCGTCCACCGATAAAAACGAACTCCAGTTCGACGCCGTCGAAAACACATATTCCCCTCCTTTCTCTGCCCGAAAATACCCTTTGAAGTAATACAACGCCATTTCCTGAATCTTCGCTGGAGGCAAATCCTCGATGGCGTCCGGCAGATGAATCGGGCAGCCAAAATGAATGGCATCGACCGGCGAATGCCCGATCGGCTTGGACTGATTGTACCAGAGTTGTAAATATCCTTCCACCTTGTCATTTTTCGGATAGGTGGTATTGGCCAACCGCGTCTCTAAAAACAAACCCGCCTTCGGCTCCCATTTGTATGCTTCTGCCGCCCGCTTGTTTCGCTTCACCAGATATACGTTATACGTCCGCCACGCCCGCGAACAGTCGAACATGATATCCATCGGCTCGCCGACCTGCGCCCACACCACTCGGCTGTTCACCTTCTTCGAGCCGCCGCCCACCACCGTCACGCTATAGTCCGACGGATCCACCTCCGGAACCCATAGCCGGGCAATTCCTAACTCCGGGTGCTTGCCCTTCTGCACAAAGCCCGCATTGACCCAGCCCGCCGCCAATCGACCGGAATGTCTATACGCCTTCGTCACCAGCTTTAAATAAGTACTGCCCGCCGGAATCGCTACATTGATCTCCTCTCGCTGCGTATCGCGAGTCATCTTCTCCGTCTTGGCCAGTAATAAATTATCCGCATACACCTCAAAGCCGACCTCGTTCCTGCCGTCGCTGCGTGTATCGATTCCCACCCGCGCTGCGAACCGCTCGTAATCCGGACGCAGGCTATATACGATCATCGCCGACCCCGAGGCCGTAACCGCATCCGTATATAAACGACCGTTCAAAATGAATGTCTGACGTGAGCCCGCCTCCCGCACCTTGATCCCGCGGGAACTCTGTTTGGGCTCCCACTTCAAGCCCGACAAATTCACATCCGGCAACTGCGCGTAACGGTCATCTTTCTCCAACCGAAACCGTATCTCCGCCTCACGGACCTGCCACCCGCCCCCGCTCATCCCCTCTTGACCCCTGGCCTCAACGGACAGGATGAATATGAATACTATGATCCACCACATCCTGAATATAGGAGTATTAACGCCCCGTTTCAACGCTTTCTATCTCCCTCCATACTCTGTAAACGTCATTCGTTATTCGTCATTGATTCGACATTCGTATTTCGTCATTCGTCATTTCCCCCCTCCGTGGGTGGCATGCTCAAGTCTTCTTGAGCATGTTCTCTTTACTTGTTCTGCTCTTCTTCCTCCCCCTCCGCCAGCGCCTCGAAGTAGGCCCCGATCATATGCTGATAATCCTTGAATTGCCGTTGCTGTTTTGTCGCCAGCACGTTCTCCATCCGCTTCGCCATCGAACGTTCCCGCATATACTGCACCGTCACCTCGTTGCCGATCGCCGTATGCGATTTCTTCAGTGAATCCAGCGCCTGATAATACGATCGGCGGATCCCTTCCCCGTCCAACTGCTGCATCGACTGCTCCACTTGCTCCATCGCCTGGATCGACTGACTCAACTGCTCCGTCGAAAGGTTATGTTTCCTCAGTTTCGGCGCCAATTGCTGCGCCCGCTGCCGAACGTTTTGTTGTTTCAGCGCCGCCGCCTTCATCATATCCAGAACCTTAGGCGGCAGCCTGCCCCCCGCTCCGAACATTGTCGCCCCGTCCGTCGTCTTACCCATCCCCGTGCCCCCCGTCTGCGCCCCCACGTCCTGATCCTGCACTTGCCCGCCTTCCAAAGGCGTATTCGACATTCGTTCCCGCAGACCGTATTCGTTGTCGTGGAGATCCTTCGCCACCGGCTCCACCATCTGACCATCCGACATCCCGCTTCTCCCCGCCCCGCTGCGACCGGAAATCACGTTATCCTCGGGCTTTTGATCTCCCGTCTTCCCTTTCGCACTATTGCTCGCTATCGTCCCGTCCGACACCGGACCCGCCGTATGATCCAGCGAGTTCATATAGTGACCGATGTCCTCCACCTCTTCCTGCATCTCTTCTTCCGATGTAATCAAATCACCCACCAGGTCTTCCAGTTCCGACGGCAATTCCGCCAGCGGCGCTGCCAACTGCTCATCCTCCGCAACCTCCGCCACAAATTGAATGCTGTCGTAAAATCCCAGCGTCGCCTCGCAGTTGATCTTGATCTCTTCCGCCATCTCCACCATTTCCGTCTCCAGCCGGTACGCATCCTGACGCACCTGCCGTTTGGCCGCCGCTTCCTCCGCCGAATCCGCCAGGTCCTCCGCCTGTTCGTAGATGCTCTTCATCGAATCTACCATCCCCGCATCCCCGAAATCCAGCAGGTCCAGATTCGTAAAATCGTTCACCGCACTCGACAGCATCTCCGCCAGCCGCGACTGCTCCAGCGCTAACTTCTCCAGCGAAGCCTCGTCCTCCTCGCTGAAATCCTCCGGTGCCTGATCCATCAGTAGCCGACGCTCCTCCATGATATGCTTCTGCTGGTTCGCAAACTCATCCAACTCCTTCACCATCTCTTTCAACGCCTGCTCCAGACCCACTCCCAAGGCGCCGTCCTCTTCCGCCAGCATCTGCTCGATTACTTTCCGTTCCTCCGATTTCTCCGGGCCCGCCACCTCGCCCTTCAACGCAATCAACTGATCGAGTATATACTCCTGCAGCTTCTCCACCGACTGCAATTCCCGACTCACTTCCGTCCGCCGCAGCGATTTCCCCTTCCGCAGTTCCCGTATCTTCTCCATCGTCCGTTTATGTTCGTTCTCCTGCAGCGATTTCATCTTCTTCACGAACGGAGGCTTCGGAGGTCGTGTCACCTGATCCGCTCGCCCTAACTGCCAGCCTACCTTATCCTGCTTGCCCTCCATCGACCCTGTGTTCCGATCCCAGGCCTTGCGATTCTCCGACTCGGCCCGACCCTCCATCAACACGTCCTCCAGGACCGCTGACAAATTCTTCGTCACCCCCAACGCCGCCTGCTGCGCCTCGATCGCATATTCCAATATAGCAAACGCATCCGACCGCGGATCATCCGCCGCCAGCGTCAACTCCTCCAGCGACTTGATCTGCAATATGATCGGCTGCGAACGCCCCGTATTCGCCTCCGGACAATAATCCTTGCAGTACGCCTCCAGTATATAATTCTCCCCCGGCTTGTACTTGCTCGCATCGATCGGCAGCACCAGCGTCTCCTCCGCCGGCCCCGACTTGCCCGGCGGTCCTTCGTAGGTCCATCGCTTCACCGTCTCCGTCTGCCCGCCCGCCCGCACCGGTCGCATCTCCACGTACATCTCGCTCAATCCATAATCATCCGACGCCTGTAAATCCAGCTTTAACAACTGACCCGGACTCACCGCCCGATTCCGTTGCGCCGTCGCAAACTCCACCTGCGGCGCCATGTCCTGCTGTAACGTGATCACCCCCCTTGCCAACGCGATCCGACGACTGTACCGGCTCGGTCGCATCTCGATCTCGTACGATCCGTCCTGCTCGATCTTCGTCTTCGCCCGCCGGCGCCCTTCTGTTTCCTCAAACTCCATCGTCTCCCCCAGCGCCTTCCACCAAAGTCTGTCCGCCGGCTTATCCAGACCCAGATCCACTACCACTGTCGAATCCTTCAATCCCGACAAAGGCTCCGGCGGACCTGGTACGCTCCGCAACGTCCCTCCCGTATAAGCCGGCGCCTGGATATGAAACTGCGATTCCTGAATCTGCGGCGCCGCGTTCACCATCACCCGAATACTGCGGCTGTACGTCCCTCCCGCCATCACCCGAAAACAAAACGACCGCTTCACCTTGTTGAACGTGTACCCATATGTATTCCGTCGCTGCGTATCGATCCGCATCACCGCATCATCCGCATCGACCGTTTCCGGCTGCAAATATGTCACCCGTTCCTGCCACACGATCTTCGGCAGCGATTCCAGTTCCGCCTCGCCGTCATGCCCCTTTATCCGTACCGATACCTGCACGTCGTCCCCCTCCGCGATCGCGATATCTTCACTCGGCGTAACCTTTAACACCACCGATCCCACCGGCGGCACGTCCGACAACGGCCGCACGAACCGAGCAAACGCATTCGACGCGAAGTAACCTCTCTGCGTCAGATAAAATCCCCAGAACGCTAACAACACCAGCGACACCACCAACAAAATCGTCATCTTGTTCAACTGCCACAACTCTTTAAACGGCGCCCCCGATACCCGCGTCAATCCCGAATGGATCGTCCGTTGCGCAAAAGGCTGCTCCTCTTTTGTCAGCACCCGACCTTCGAATTGCAGCGCATTGATCAGAAAATTCTCCGGCACCGCAAACTTCTGCTCTAAAAACAACGCGATTCGTTCCCGCTCATATCGACGCAATAGCGGCATTGCCAGAAATTTCCAAAGCGTAAACAGCATCACCCCCGCTGCCGCCAGCGATAGCGCCAACCGCAATCCTGACGGCAGATGCACCAGGTTATCCAGGTAAAACAGCGACAGCCACATCCCCAGCGACAACGCCATACACACCAACGCCCCCAGTATCATACGCGTCGCCAGCAGCGCCCGCTGCGCCCTCGCCACCGTCTTACCCATCGCCCCTCTCTTTGTCTCCAATCTGCCTATCATATCAACATCACACCCTCATCGGGTGGCACCTTTCCAGCGCAGCCGGAGAGGTGCTCAATTTTTACTTGTCTTCAAATCCCCTTCTACAATCACCGTATCACCCTCCCGTTTCAAATTCCACAATCTCTCCGTCGTCACCGCCAAAGGCGTCGGATCCCCCGGCAGAAATATCTTCCGAAAAAACGTACCTCGCGCCGTCAGGATCATTTCCCGATTTCCCGCATCATATTTCCAGCGCCAGATACTCAACCGCCATGGCTCCACGATACAACCCAACTCAGCATCCCACTCCCCCCCGATTTCACCGAAGTGCGTTGGGGCATGTCGCCGCCGGAGATTCACCAGCGTCAGCACCTCATTCCCCTTCGGCGTCTTATAGACCCCCAAGAGTTTCCGATCGTTATAAAAATCCCGATGCCGTTTGATATGATCCGCCGCCAGATCGAACAGTTTCTCATCCTTCTCCGTCGGCCACCCTACGTAATACACTCCCTCTTTACACACCGCCAGGTAAAACTCCTCCCCGAACGCCGACTTTACTACAACCGTATCTTCCTTTTCCGTTCGCTTCGTCGGCACCGGCGTCAGCGACTGTTTCGTAACCGCCTGTACCGCATCCTTCTCGCCCAAACGCAACTCCGCAAACTTCACCTCCACCTGCGCCGCCGCCGCTTTCCCCCCATCCAGCAGTCGAATCCGGTTCACATACGCCAGATCCTCCATCTTCGTTCCTTCCTTGCCCCGCTGCTTACTCCGCAATACGATTTGATGCGTCTTCTCCTCCGTTTGCAAATACACCGTCGTCGTAAACAGATGCCCCTGCCGTTCTTCCCCACTGCCAAAAATCACCGTCGCCGCCAGGTAGCGTATCGGATACTGCTCGCCCCAAAATTCCTTCGGCGCCGGCGTATAATCCGCCACCGCCGTCTTCTCATCGTATTTGGTCTTGCCCGTGAATTTCCATTTCTGCCGCATCTCTTCTCGCTGCGGATAGAACCGGATTTCCGCCAACGGCCCAAAATCAAACTTCCGCACCTTCCCGTACTTCACGTCCCCGCCGAATATATCTTTCGTCTTCAGCGTCCCGCCCGCCGGTACGTTCAACTTAAACGTCCGACCCGCCGTCAGAAATATCTCCCCCGTCAACACCTTCCCATCCGAATAATACACCGCCGCCCGCCGCTTCTCCACCGCACCCGACGCCCCCTCGACTTCAACCGTCAGAAACACCATCAACGCCAAAACAAATCCCGTCCTGGCATTCTTCCTTCTGAATCCTGGATTCTGAATTCTAAATTCCCTCATATCATCTTCTTCTCTTACTGTGAACCGTGAACTGTGAACTTCTTCCTCACAACTCACAACTGTTTTAAAACAGGTTCCTCCGTCGCCGCACCACCCATTCCCCCGCCAATACCACCAGTACTATTATTATATAGATATATCGGTCTTCCACCAAGGGCATCTCCATGCTCACCGCGCGCTCCATTACCCGGCTTCGCAGCGTATCGACCAGCCGATCGAAATCCTCCTCCGCGAAATACGCGCCCTGGCTCTGCCCCGCCAACTGCCGCAAAAAATCGTGATCCACCTCCAGGTTCGCCCCCTCGTTCAATTGCGGCCCGACCACGTGCGTCTTGGCATACGTTTCCAGCAGTTCCTCCCCGTCAAAAACCTGTAATTCAAATTGATAGTACCCTCGTTCCGCAAACGCCATTTTCGCGCTGTAAATCTTCTCCGGACCCGACGCCGACTCGACCGGGATCATCCTGACCCGCTCATTCCGCTTCAGGCTCGCCCGTAAATGCAACTGACCCTCTTTGTAACTGCCCGCCACCCGGATCAGCGCCGACGCCTGTTCGCTTGGTCGATAGTGCGCCTGGTCCCACTCCACCGAAAGAAATCGCCCGCCTTCCTTCGCCCCCGATACGTAACGCACCCCCTGCCGCCAGAAACTCCCGAACGCCTGCCGCAGCAATTCACTCTGCCGCGACCACTTCCACAACGTATTACTCGCCACTCCCAGACACTGACCCTGTCCGTAATTCTGCAGCGCAATCGCCGCCACTGTTTGATTGCCCACCGTCACTGCCAATAACCGCGACGCCCCCGGCCGTAGCGGTCCCGGCAGATTGATACTCTCGATCGTCGGCCCCCGCTGTTGTTTCAAGAGGCGTACCATTTCCGCTGTAATCCCGTGTTCCTGCGCCGACAATACCAGGTTAATTGGAAACCTGCCCCGCTGCAGTTCCGGCTCCGCCGCACCAATCTGCCACGGAAACAAGGGCTCCAAAGGCGTTCCCGCGTACCCTCCCCGGCCGAACGAATGTTCCCCGCCCAGAAACACTACCGCGCCTCCGCCCCGTACGTATTCCCGCAGTGCTCGCATCTGCGCCGCCTTCCAGAGCGACGCCTCGAACGATCCGACGATAACACACTTGTACAACTCCAGAACCTCTTTATCGACCGGAAAGCCGCCCTCCAGGATCTCATCCCCCCGTTGCCGATCCCCCTGCACCACGAATCGATTCCCCGTAATCCGATATAGCGCCGTCACCGCCACCGACGGATCCTGGATCAGCTCCTTGCGAATCTGTCGAAAGT
>CAZNQT010000186.1:0-8379 GCA_964574885.1 uncultured Pirellulales bacterium | reverse complement strand
GTATATAACTGCGGCGGGTATGAATCCGTGGAGACGTTGAGATACCTGGAGGGATTGATTGATGTTTACATGCCGGATTTCAAATATGCGGAGGCGGAGAAAGGATTTATGTATTCAGGCGTGAAGGAATATCCCAAGGCGGCACGGGCGGCCTTAAAAGAAATGTATCGGCAGGTGGGGCCGCTAGTGGGAAATGACAGGGGAGTCGCCCAAACCGGAGTGATGGTGCGTCATCTGGTGATGCCGAATGATATCGCCGACAGTCGCAAGGTTATTGAGATAGTGGCAGCGACGGCACCGGGGTGTTCAATCAACGTGATGGGACAATATCATCCCGCCTATCGAGCGAGAGAGTATCCGGAACTTCAGGATTATCCCAGTAGCAAACAGATTCGGGAACTGCGAGAGTATGCAGACGAGTTGGGCTTACATCGTGAAGGGATGGAATAAAAAGGCGCCTCCCCCGACTCACAATCAAAAAAGGCGTCTCTCACTTTCGAACTTATTCTTTTAGAGCGTCCAGCCGTTGTGGAATGGGGGGCGGATATATTGGTCCGCTTCCGGGGCGTTGGCGGCTTTCATATTTTTGCCGTCCCAAATCAGTTTTTTGTTCTGTAACTTCTGGGCCAAGGCGCCGAGCAGGACGACTTCAGTCATGGGACCGGAGTAATCGAAGTTGGCGCTGGAAGGTTTGCCGCCCTTGCAGGCATTGAGCCAATCTCGATGATGGCCGGGCACACGCGGAATGGTCCTGGGCGGCCGTTTGTATGCGCGCATTTTGGATTCGGGAATGATGCGCGGCGAGCCGGCCCAACCGGCGGCCATTATTTTTCCCTTGGTCCCGATAAAGAGGATGCCGTTGCCGCGGCCGTCGAGGTCGCGACCGGGTTCGAGTTCATCCGGACGAGGCGGCATAATTCCACCGTCATACCAATATAGTTTAACGGGAGGCATCTTGCCACGCGCCGGGAAGGAAAACTGAGTCAGGGAAGCGGCGGGAGCGTTTTCCTGGGTGATCCCGGCACAACTGGCCTGCACGGAATCAGGATATACTAGATCGAGTGAATAGAATGCTGGATCGAGATTATGGCAGGCCATGTCGCCAATAGCGCCGGTGCCGAAGGCCCACCAGCCGCGCCAATTGTAGGGATGATAGGCAGGATGGTAGGGACGTTTTTTTACGGGTCCGAGCCAGAGGTCCCAGTTGAGCCCTTTGGGTATCGGCGGAGTATCCACCGGACGTCCCTGGGCCGTTCCGTACCAGGCCGGGCCTCCGGCATCACTCCAGCCGTGCACCTCGTACACATCGCCTATGGCGCCGTCCTGAATCCATTCGCGGGTCAGGCGGATACCTTCATCGGAGTGGCCCTGATTTCCCATCTGGGTGGCGACTTTGGCCTGGCGAGCGGCTTCAGTCAGTTTGCGAATTTCATAGATGGAGTGGCAGAGGGGTTTTTCGCAATAGACGTGCTTTTTCAACTGTACGGCGGTTATCGCCACAATGTAATGGTTATGATCCGGGGTGGCGATAAGGACGGCATCGAGGTTATTCTTTTCCTTTTCGAACATGTCGCGGAAATCCACATAATCGGCAACCTTGAGATTACCTTTTCCCTGGTCGGAATAATGTTTCTGCACGATGTCGCGAACAGGCCCACGGCCGGCCATTCCTTTATAGTAGAACCGATTGTAATCGGCGCTTTCATTGACGTCGCAGACGGCCACAATCTGAGCATCCTTGTGCTGGAGCAGAGCTTTGGTATTGGTACGTCCCTGGCCTCCGGCGCCGATAATGGCAATGTTGACTTTCTCACTGGGCGCGACATATCCCTGGCCACCGAACACGTAACGAGGCAAGAAGGCAAAGGTCGATACGGCGGCGGAAGCCTTCATAAAATCGCGACGAGTACCATGTTGTTTTTTGAAGTGGTCTGAATTCATTTTCAAATCCTCAATGATAACTTAGGCAAAGGTTTTTTAATATATTACAACTGATTTTCTTTATACCAAATTCAGCTATGGATAGCAACCGCCAAACATACTTGCTGCGAATTACGAATATTGCTATAATGTTGTACAGAGAATCTATAGCTTGAGGCGGGTACGTAGCGAGGGATTGCACACGGAATCCCGGGAGATCAGGAGCCTATGCAGGCATATATTAGAATGCTTTCTATTTTCCTGTTTGTTTGTTTCATTATTTTTCTATGCCCGTGTTCTATCCAGGCTGCGGTTTTGGAAAACCTGGCGCTAAAAGCGAACATTACGTCTGATTCAGAATACAGTAAAAACTATCAGGCCCGGTTCGTGGCGGATGGGAAAATTCCTCTTGCTCTGAATCAGCAGGATCTGAACCACGCTTGGTGCGTACGAGGAGAAACGCATCGCCAAGGCGCCGGGATCACATTCACCTGGAAGCAGCCGGAGGCCGTGGCTCAAATCGTTTATTACAGCCGGACGGCGTGGTTTATGGAAGAAGGCTGGAAGGATTATCAAATATTTTTCGACGATGATGTCATACCGGTTGTCCAGGGCCGTCTGAAGATGAAACACGGGCCGCAACGGATCACCATACCCAAGCCGGCCCAGGTCCGTCGGTTGAAGATGCAATTCACCAGTTCCTATGGCGGACCGAATCCGGGAGCATCGGAGATCCAAATTTTTTCCCAGGCTCCTTCGCAGAAGGAATTGCAACAATTGATAAAGGCTACGAATCCCGGATACGTGGATATGAGTTCCTATGATACAGAGGTAGAACCTGATAATCTTCGAAATCTCATCCTGGATCTGCGGGAACTTCACGGTTTGCGATACCGACAATATCAAGACCATTTGAATCAATTGAAGCAACTCGAACAGGCCAAGGCTGCGGGGGAAGAGATTACGGAGAAATTGACGGAACTACAGCGCCGGATTCTGTTGTTCGATCTGGATAAGCTGTTGGTTATCCGACGCCATGAGATTGTTGCTACGCATGTTTATACCTATCATTACGAGGGCTTCAAGGCGGGCGGCGGTCTTTATATTACCTTTCCGCAGGAACCGGAGCGGGAACCGATTCAACTGGTAAGCTCGCAGACGGGGCAGATTCTGGAGTGCGATCTTTCCTACGACGGTAAAACGATACTCTTCAGTTGGCGACGAACAGAAGACGAGGGGTATCATATCTGGACGATCCATGTGGATGGTTCTCATTTGAAGCAGCTCACCGAAGGACCGTGGCATGATTACAATGCATGCTGGCTGCCGGACGGCGGGATTGCGTTTTTGAGTTCACGTAAAGCGCAGTTTGCGTATTGCTGGCATGCGCCGGTGGGCGTACTGCATCGGATGAATCCTGATGGCTCAAACGTGCGACTGTTATCGGCGAACTATCTTAACGATTTTACTCCCTATACGCTGGACGATGGACGAATTATCTATACGCGCTGGGAATATGTGGATAAACCGGCGATTCCGATTCAAAGTTTGTGGACGATAAATCCCGACGGAACGGGTTTGTCCGTGTATTTCGGGAATCGGGTGCTTTCGCCGGGCACGTTTATGGAAGCCCGTTCGATTCCGGGAACGACGAAAATAATCTGCACGATGACCGGACATAACGGCCCCACGCGGGGCGCTATCGGGATTATTAATCGTGAATTCGGCGTCAATGCCCAGGCGGCGATACAAAATATTACTCCGAATGTACCTATCCCCGCGGTGGATAAAGGAAACGGCAATACCGGCGGGAGTAAACCATATAGTTGTCCCTTACCGCTGGACTCAATGCGTTTTCTGGTATCGGCCCGGGGCCCGATTTTACTACGAACGTATGCGGGCGATCATCAATCAGTGGTTCTGGAACCCCCCGGTAACGGTATGCAGTATTTCTGTGCTCAACCGATTCGTGCCCGAACGAGACCGCCCATCATACCCACGACGCTGGCGGATACTCCGGAAGAGGATGCCTATGCCCTGGTGTATCTGCAAGACGTGTATAAAGGTTTGGAGCCTCAGGTGAAACGGGGAACGGTTCAGCGAATCCGGGTGATCCGGGAGATGCCGAAAACGGTTCGCATCGATCCGAGTCTGCGGGCATTCGGCTTTCAGTTTCCGGTCATATCCTGCGGGGCGACCTATGCGGGTAAACAGGTTCTGGGCGAGGCGCCGGTGGAAGCAGACGGTTCTGCCTATTTCAAGGCGCCGCCGCACATACCGGTATATTTTATGGCCCTGGATGCCGAGGGGCGCGCGGTGCAAAGGATGAGGAGTTTTACCCATTTTATGCCGGGAGAGAAGCAGGGCTGTATCGGCTGCCATGAACCTCGTCGCCACAGTGGAACGACAAAACCGTCCCGGGCGTATCACCAGGGCGCGAGAGACCTGGAACCGCCGGAATGGGGCGGAGGGGGATTTGATTACGCCCGGTTGGTGCAACCGGTACTTAATAAGTATTGTATCAAATGTCATAATCCGGATCATCCTAAGGGCATCGATCTGACGGGAGATAAGACGGATTACTTTAATGTTTCCTACGATACCTTAGCTCGGGAGAACCAGGGACCCAAGGGGAGTCCCTTTGTGAACTGGATTCCTACGTATAACGGACAGGAGCAGAACATTCTGGAAATAACGCCCAAGGCCTGGGGCTCGTATCAGAGTAAACTGGCCCACGTTGTCCTGACCGGTCATCCGGATAAGCAGGGGAACAAAAGATTTGAGATGGATGAAAAGAGTCGGCGGCGAATCCTGGCGTGGATCGATTTGAACGTACCTTATTACGGAACGAGCGAGACCGCCTATCCGGAGCGGACCGGTTGTCGGCGAATATATCCGGAGAAACTGGATCAGGTGCTGGGCGAGGTTGCGCAACGACGCTGCGCGAGTTGTCATAAGGAAGGAAAGATTCCCCGGCGTATCTGGACACGAATTACGAACCCTCAAAATAACAATTTTCTCCGGTCGCCGTTGGCCAAGTCGGCAGGGGGAACGGAAAAATGCGGTCAAGCGATTTTCGCTTCCACCGATGATCCGGATTACGCCGCCATCCTGGCAACGTTTCAGCCGGTCCGGAACATGCTCAAGAAAACACCCCGCATGGATATGGCCGGCGGTAAACCCGCTTCCACACTTTGTCGAGATCGAAAATAAATTCAGTACAAAGGAATATGTATGTGGGGGGTATGACCAAGTCCTCTTGGCCATGGAAAATGTAGAAAAGCATTGTAACGCCCAACATACTCAAGAAGACTTGAGCATACCACTCCGCCACGGACAAACTGCGTTTGTCCGTGCCACCCGATGGAAGTAATATCTGTTGATTATTTCTTTTCAGGGGCAGGTTTGGACTTGGCCTCGGGTTTGGGTTTTTCCTTAGGAGGCTCTTTTGCTGCCGGTTTTGGCGCGGGTTTCTTTGCCGGGGGCGCCGGGGCAGGAGTTTTGGCAGGCGTTTTTTGGGCCTCCGGCGTTTTCGGTTTTGGTTTTTCCTCGGGTTTAGCCTCCCCTTCAGGAGGCGTGGGCGATTGCTCCGGCGAGTTCAGCGGTTTATCAATGATTTTCACATCCCCCGGAATGGGAAATTCCGGCAGCGGTTCTTTGTAGGGAGGATATTCCAGGAACCGCTGCGGTTCCAGAATTTTCGAATCCCGGTCGATGTCGGAAGCGGAATTACTCCGTCGGCGCATTTCGTTGGTCATCCGCAGCATTTCCTGGGGCGTCTGGAGAATATGTGGCGTGATGAAAATCATTAACTCCGTTTTGACCCGCTGGCGCGACGTAAATTGAAACAGTAAACCCACTAAAGGGATATCTCCTAAAACCGGGATTTTATCCTGATTTTCGATGATCTGGTCGCCGACGAATCCGCCCAAGCATACCGTCTGGCCATCTTTGACCCGGACGGAAGTGGTCGCATTGCGGCGAATCAAAACCTGTGGATTAAAATCCTTGGAGATCTGAAACGTCTCGGCACTGACGTCATCGATGGTCTGCACGATATCCATGGTAACGTAATCATCGGGATGAATATGCGGCGTGACATTGAGCTCCGTCTGCACTTTATCATACTGAACCGTACTGGAGATGGCGCCCTCGGTACTGATTTTGGTATCTTTGACCTTCGGAATTTCTCGGCCCAGAGCGATGTTCGCTTTATTATTGTCTTTGGTAACTATCTGGGGACGCGAAATCACATCGAGATTTTTTGTAGCTTCCAACGCCCGGATATAGGCGGTGATATTATCGTCGATTAATTGGTACGAAATACCTACTGGTTCGGCTAATCCGGCAGGTTTCTGCGTGGTACCTTGATAAAGTTGCTTGAGAGTATTGGTGTGTTCGTTGTGCGTATAGGTAAAGTCCACGCCGAATTCGACGGAATCATCCAGAGTTACTTCCGTAATAAAGACGTCGATTAACACCTGGCGCAGGGGGATATCCAATTCTTTGATCATCTCAAGAATTTTCGGGAAATTGCGGGAATACGTGCGAATCAACAAGGCATTGCGGATCTTATCGGGCACGACGACGACTTCTCCTGCCGCGATTACGGAGATGGCGCCGCTGAGTAATTCTTCGATCTGGGGTTCGGCGACTCCCATTTTTTCCATCCCCTGTTTCAGTTCGACCAGGACGCCCGGTTCATTCGTCCCTTCCCGCCTCACGTTTTCGAGTTCCTGCGGCAAGGCCGCCTCTTCCGGTGAGACTTTGGGAGGGTAAATTTGTTTCAATAAGTTGGCGATATCATCCGCGGTGGCATTGGCCAGCGGCAGATAGCGAATTTCCAAACGATCTACGTCAAAGGCTTTTTTCATTTCCTTGATCTGCGTGAAAACGTTCTCGTCGCGGCTAAATACAATCAAGGTATTCCGGGCGACGACGGTAGTGCATTTGTCTTTCAGGGTTTGATCCTGCTGGATGAGGGCCTGAAATTCCACCGGATCCATAAAGTCGAGCGGGACGTATTCGCGAAACAACGGTCCGGACGGGGTGGGAGGCGTCGGCGGTTTCGTAGTTTTTTCCGCGTCTGGCGGCGGGACGTCGATCTGGGTGTCTTTGATGTAGTCCTCAATTTGTTTAAATACCTCTTCCGGGCCGCGCATAATAAGCCCGCGCTGGGATGGATGCACCTGGATATATTCGGCTTTTTTCGTTTTCTCTTCCGGTTTATCCGGTTTGGCTTCGAAAAGTTCTTTTATGATATTAACGACCTTCTGGGGGTCGGCGTATTTCAGTTCGATGAATTTATCAAAGCTCTTCTGTCGCGGGGTTATCTTCACGATTTGTCCCTCGCGTTTGGCAATCTTATCCTGCGCGGCCAGGACTTCGTTCAACAGCTTGAGCATCCCTTCCACGTCCACAAATTCTTCGCCGGGACTGATGAGCGAAATCGGGCCGGTCACCGTATCCGCCCCCTCGAACAGAACATGATACGTGTTCTGGAGGATTTGGAACAGAGGCTTCGGATCCACGTCGCGGAAAAACAAGCGATACTTCACCTGATTGCCATTGGTTTTTTTCGCCGGTTCCACCGGTTTTGTCTCCGGTTTCGCCGGCGGTTTGGATTTTTCCTGTGCCAGAATATTTCCACAGGGGATACAAATTAGTAAGCAAACGGCTATCATTGTCCTCACGGTTCTAACCTCCATGATTCACATATTTTGGTACATTTCACTATGGTAATCGTCCTGCTGAGTCTTGGAACAACATCGCACGGCAAATCGTTAGGTTTTTTTGTTCCTGGATATAATCAAAGCGTACCAGGAGTCGGTAATTGCCCGGACCGGGACCCTGCAGCCCCCAATCCAGGCGAAAGAGATATCCATCCAAATCCTGAGAAGACACCCAGTGATTTTCTATTTCGGTCCTGGGAATTTGCCAGATCCGTACCGGCTCGGGCAACGGCTGGGATTTCACCACTTCCTGGTCTCGATACAACGCGATCGTAACTTCCGCTTTTACGGGAATGGGACGATAGCTCTTATCCAGGGGCACGATACGGAACAAGTAGCCATCCGGTCCTGCCGGAGCGCGAAAATCACGCTGCGAACTTACGTAAATGAGCAGCAACTCTGATACCGAATTTTTCTCCGAAGAAAACGTTGTTTTACCCACACACTCCTGTACCTGATTTATCGCCCGGCGTCCGATGGGATCGGTTTGTGGTAATGCGTTCACGGGAGGCGCCAGGGAAGTCGGCGCCGACTTTGGCGACGTGGTACAGGAGGTGCACAGCCACGCCGTCAGGAATACTCCGATACCAAGAATCCAATTACCTGGAGAACCGAGATGAATTCGTTTTGTAGTACTGCTTTTATTGAATGTTAAATTCCGTTCCATCATCACTTCTCATTTTCAATCTGCCTTCTTCGATCCCGATCACGGTGGCATCCCCCAGCC
>CAZNQT010000185.1:0-8428 GCA_964574885.1 uncultured Pirellulales bacterium | reverse complement strand
GTCTATGGGTTTGTCCACTTGAGAATCAGATGGGTCATTCCTGAATTTCTCCGCAATCGCTTTGATAACCGTTGAGGCATCCTGGTCGGCATGTGATTTCGCGAGAGCCTCGGTGATCTCCTGGGGAGACTTTCCGGTAAGTTTCTCTAATTTCAAAATCGCTCGTTCAGCTTCGGCGATGAGTATTTCCAGTTTCGCCACTCGCGTGTCGATCTGTCCGTTGATCTGTCGTGAAAGTTCGGCTAATTGAGCCATTTGACTGGCGATTTGACTATAGATATCGCTGCCATCGAACTTTTTCGCCACCCTCTCCTGGGGGGATAGATGTCTATCCCGTTGTCCCCGCGCCACCCGCCGCTGAGTTTGGCGGAAAAGAACGTACGCCAGCAGGACAACAAAGGCCACCAAGAGAAATGGTTTATAATCGCTCAAGGGATTCTCCGCGATCAAAATGATTTGGCAATCCATCATAGAAATAAAACCATTCCTACACCTAAAGTCGGTATTCGGCGTATCTACCTATTAATAATCATTTATGATTCGAGTTCATTGTACGCGGTCAGGGCGGCGGTGAACACTTTTTTCAGGGGGGTTTGATATTTTTGGGCGGCTTGGGCGCAGTCGTCATATTCGGGCGAGACGGTCACCGGCCTACTGTCGAGGAAACCGACTTTGATGCGGATGGGTCCGTATTCAGTATCCACGGTCCGGATTTCGCGGGGCAGAGTGGAACGTACGCAGGTGTGTCGCCGGACGCCAAACGTCGTGCTTTCCGTCAGGAGAATCGTTTCGAGTCTGGTCACGTCTGTGGATTGGGCCAAGACGGAAATCTGAGAGCCGGGTCTGTTTTTCTTCATGGCAATCGAGGTACAGAAGACATCCAGGGCGCCGGCTTGCAGTAGTTGCTCGGCGACATGGCCGATGAGTTCGGGGGTGGCGTCGTCGAGATTGGCTTCGAGTACAACGACCTCGTCTGTAATCAGATCGGCGATTCCGGCGTTGGCTTGGCCCATAAGCACGCGCAGGACATTGGGGATATTCTCCAGGTCCCGTTGGCCGGCGCCATAGCCTATGCGTTCAATCGTCATAGCCGGTAATGGACCGAATTCCTCTGCCAGTGTCGTCAATATCGCGGCGCCGGTAGGCGTTAGCAGTTCGCCCTGTGCTTCGGAAGAACGCAGGGGAATGCCCTTGATCAGTTCGGCGGTAGCGGGCGCCGGTATGGGTAGGACGCCGTGAGCACACTTAACCGTACCGCTGCCGACAGTCAGGGGGGAAGCATAAATTTTATTCACACCTAACGATTCCATGGCGACGCAGGCGCCGACGATATCCATAATCGCATCGGCGGCGCCGACCTCGTGAAAGTGGATTTTCTCCGGGTCGGTAGCGTGGATTTTCGCTTCCGCCTGAGCCAGCCGTTCAAAGATTCGGACCGCCTGAGATTTCACGGTGTCACTTAGTTGAGCCTGCTGAATCAAGTCGATGATATGAGGTAAATGGCGATGTTTGGGGGCAGGAGATGGTTCGGTAATATGCGGCGTAAAGGAGGTGGCACTGATGCCGTTTTTAGTTACCTTCTCGATCTGCAGATCAACTTCGGTAAGCCGGAGTTTGGCCAGTTCGGTTCGCAGAAACGCCTCGTCCGCACCGGCATCGAGACAGGCGCCAACAATCATATCACCGGCGGCCCCACAAAAACAATCAAAGTACGCTACTTTCATCTCGCTCCAGCCATTTCTAATCCTATATCGTTGAAGTGGTAGTATATCCCTTTCGCAATCTCGATCAACAGGAATTAGTGATAGAAAAAGTACATCCGGATCGAGTTGGGTTCACCTCGATCCGGATGTTATGGTTAATATGAATTCTATATCCGATTGTAGGTTAAGATATTTGCAACCGGGCAGGTTTTACCTGTAGATACGGATCATACGTATCCCGGCTGGTAAATGAGTGATGCCATGAATCAAACATCAGTGTTTTTTCCGGTATTCGAGGGCAACCGGGATCGCTTTCTCGGCGGCGATCCAGTTCCTGGTTGAGGAACTCCTCGGTTTCCTGAATCATTTGTTGTCTCATTTTGATGGTTTGTTGGGGGCTCATCGCGACGGCCTCCTACCTACAGGTCCACTAAACACGTTTCTATAATATAGACGCTTTACGGCACTCAATATTTCAGACAATTTTTCAGAAAACTGGTTGGTATAATTCCGATAAAACCAAGCCTTCGAGGCATATATCATTTTTTCACCTCGGAGTGCTCGGAGAACGTAGAGGGGAAGAAGGGGGAAATACCCCTATTTTGAATATTTGGGTAATGATTTACAGCCGGAATGAGATTTGGTAGAGTAACCGAAATTTATACTACGGAAAGGCAAGGCAACAAAGCGATGGGCCAAAAATCGGATCAAAACAATCAGAAGTTACGTCGAGGGGAATTCACGGGCGTCATCGCTGAGATGTGCAACTTTTCGGAGGAATTAAAGTCTCTGCGTCTGGTCCTGAACGGTCCGGGGGCCCAATGTTTCGCGCAGGCGAAGGCGGGTCAGTTCGTGCAGTTGGCCTGTCGGGATTTGGGGAACTTACGCTGCCCGACGCCGTTACTGCGCCGACCGTTCAGTATCGCCGGGATCGAACGCGAGGGAGAACAGCTTCATCTTGAGATCCTCTACCGGGTGCGGGGACCGGGGACCAACTGGCTGGCGCACCGGAGCGAAGGGGAAACCATCAACCTCCTGGGGCCGTTAGGCAACGGTTTTACTTTGCCGAGAGATCCAGACCGACGGGCGATTCTGGTCGGCGGAGGGGTGGGTCTGCCGCCGATGTTCTTCCTGGCGGACAAATTGGCGGAGGCCGGCTTTAGGAAGATCGTCGCCTTTGCCGGCGCTCGCAGCAGGAATCATTTTATCGGTACGGTCTGTCTGGATTCCTTTAACGCTGTTGAACCACTCAAACTGCAACCGGTGCTCGAGCAGTTCAATCGCAGCGGAACCGGCTGCATCCTCGCCACGGACGACGGTAGCTGCGGGTATCACGGTTTTGTCGTGGACGCCCTGGATCAATATCTTACTTCGTCAGAAGAGTTATCCGATATCGATCTGTACGCCTGCGGACCGGACGGGATGCTTCGGGCGATCTCCGTGGTGGCGGAAAAATATGATCTGCCTTGTCAGGTCTGCATGGAAGCGTATATGTCCTGTGGAATCGGGTTGTGTCAGTCGTGCGTGGTGCAGGTCAGGAGTCTTCCCCATACTCAGGCAGAGCTTGAGCATGCCACCCGAACCGACAAACCGCAATATAAACTGGTATGTACGAATGGGCCGGTGTTTGATTCGAAATCGATTGTTTGGGAGTGAATGAGTATATGAGTAAATGGGTAGATGAGTAGAAGAGTAGATGGGGAATAGGAATTGGTGAATAAAGCTGTGGAAGGACATACCGCTGTGGATATGTCGGTGAAGCTGGGATCGGTGAAACTGGCGAATCCGGTGCTGACGGCGTCGGGGACGTGCGGGTACGCGTTCGAGTTGGCAGATTTTGTCGATCTGGGACAATTAGGGGGATTCGTGACCAAGAGCGTGACGCTGGAGGAGCGCACCGGCAATCCACCGCAACGGACGTATGAAACGGCGGCGGGAATGCTTAACTCCATCGGGCTGGCCAACGTCGGGCTGGAACGATTTATAGAGGAAAAGGCGCCGTTGCTGGAGCGAATGCCGATACCGGTATTCGTCAACGTGGCGGGTAAAACTATCGAGGAATATGTTAGAGTTGCAGAACGGCTCAGCAAAATCGAGGCGATCCGGGGATTGGAACTGAATATCAGTTGCCCGAACGTCAATGAAGGCGGCATCGCCTTTGGCGTGGACGCCAAGACGACGAGCGACCTGGGCCGGGCCGTACGACAGGCGTGCCCACAGGTATTGCTGATCGTGAAGTTAACCCCGAACGTAACGGATATCACGGAGACGGCAGGCGCCGCGGTAGAAGCCGGCGCGGATGTTCTGAGTCTGATCAATACCTTTGTGGGTATGGCCATTGACATTGAAACGCGGCTGCCAGTGCTGGGAGCAGGAACCGGGGGACTGAGCGGACCGGCGATCAAACCGATAGCGGTTTATCTGGTGCACCGGGTGTATCGCGAAGTGGCTCGGGAACGACAGATTCCGATCATAGGGATGGGCGGGATAGCCCAGGCCGCCGATGCGATCGAGTTCCTGCTGGCCGGCGCGACCGCCGTCGCCGTCGGGACCGTCGCCATGACCGATCCAACCTGCCTGATCCAGATCGTCAACGGCATTCGAGAGTATGCGGTGCGGCGCCAGGTCCGAGCCCTAAAAGATCTGGTCGGCACCCTGGATTTCCCTTCAAAATAATCATACAGTCCTATATAGTAGCAGTGATAAAGAACATTGGCTGGTTACATACGTGATGAACTCATTGGAAAGGAGAGATCATGGGGCACTATAATCGCAGGCAATTTTTACAAGCAACGGGCGGGATCTTAGCCGCCGCCACACTCCCCCTGGGCTGCGAAGATGCAAACGTCCCATTTTTTAGCAAATGGAACGGCTTCAAATACGCGATGTGCAATGAAAGCATGAAGAAGCTGCCCTGGGCCGAGCAGTGCAGGATCGTTGGCAAAGCCGGTTATAAAGGCATTGAAATCGCCGCCTTCACCCTGGTCAAAGAAGGGGTCCAGGAAATCTCCGCCGCGAAACGTAAAGAAATGTGCAAGACCATGCAGGATAACGGACTCACGTGCGACGGATTACACTGGTTGTTGGCCCCCCCGCCGCAGGGACTGCATTTTACCACACCGGACGCCGCAGTTCGGCAGAAAACCGTCGCTTACCTCGACGCTCTGATCGACTTTTCCGGCGATCTCGGCGGTCCGTATATGATCTTCGGCTCACCGAAGCAAAGAAACACGATGGGCATCAGCAAGGCCGAGGCGAAGAAATATTTTGCCGAGGGACTGGCGAAAGTTGCCGACCATGCCCAGGAACGCGGTGTGAAAATTCTCATCGAGCACCTGGGCTCGGACCAGACGGACGTGGTCAATACCCTGGCCGAAGCAATGGAAGTGGCCCAAATGGTGAATCACCCGGCCATCCAGATTATGTTCGATTTCCACAACACGGTGGACGAGACCGAACCCTTTGACGTTCTGATTAAGCGATGCTATAAACACATTTATCACGTACACGTACAGGAGATGGACGGCAAATACCTGGGTACAGGCAATGCGGTGAATGAATACGTGAAGTCGTTTCAACTCCTGAAAGATCGGAAATACAATAAGTGGGTATCGCTGGAGGTGTTTGATTTCTCGCCGGGAGGTAAGACCATCGCTGAAGAGTCGATGAAGACACTCAAGAAAATCGAAGCCCAATTGACGTAAAACAGCGTTTATTTACCATATATAATTTACCAAGCCACGGATGGTGTTAGAACGATGAATGAGAGACTGCGGTTACTGCGGGACTATTTTCCGACGGCGGTCTTTACCGGCAAGGCGCTGGTGTTTATCAGCGAAGAATTTCGGGTGGAGTTGACCGAACACTCGCGAGGCCCGCTTTCCGCCGGGGACTCGATACCAATTATTCGAGTGCGGCTCTATCACCGGGAGGCCACCGGCGAATATGAGTTGGACCATTACGAGGATTTTGAACTGCCGAACCTGAATGAACTGGCTGAGGAAGTTGAAAAATATGTGCAGTTCGCCGTCGGTAAAAATCTCAAAGAATAAACGACGGCGACCAAGGTAAACCCTATAATGAAAATTGCCTATAGAAACCATACCATTATAAAGTAAGATGAAAAGGCGGGCAGTGCCCACCCTACCAGAGGGAACACCATAGATGCGAGTATTATCCGGGATCCAGCCGTCGGGCAAACTACATATTGGCAATTACTTCGGCGCTCTGCGGCAGTACGTAGAATTGCAGAATCAAGGACATGAGTGCCTTTATTTTATCGCCAACTACCACGCCCTGACCAGCGTCACCGATCCACAGGAATTGCAGGAGTACGTCGATGAGGTGGCGCTGGGATTCCTGGCCGTAGGACTCGATCCGGACAAAGTGATATTCTTTCGCCAGTCGGACGTACCGGAAGTGACCGAGCTGACCTGGATCTTTTCCTGCGTAACGCCAAAAGGACTGCTGGAGCGGTGTACCAGCTATAAGGATAAAATCCAACAGGGCCTCTCTCCTAGTCACGGACTGTTCAGCTATCCGGTGCTCCAGGCGGCGGATATTCTGATCTATAACAGTAACCTGGTCCCGGTGGGGCAGGACCAGAAACAACACCTTGAAGTGACGCGAGACATCGCTCAGAAGTTCAACAACCGCTACGGCGAAATATTTACGATTCCGGAGCCGTACATCCTGGACGAAACCGCTGTGGTACCGGGTCTGGACGGTCAAAAAATGAGTAAAAGTTATAATAATACGCTCGAGCTCTTCGAGTCGGCCACCTCCATTAAGAAAAAGATCATGCGGATCGTAACGGATTCGACGCCGGTCGATGAACCCAAGGATCCGGAAACATGTCTGGTGTATGCCTTCTTGAAATTAGCGGCGTCTGAAGAGGAATGCAAACAATGGCATAAGCGATACACCGAGGGCGGCATGGGCTACGGGGAAGCCAAAAAACGACTGGCGGAATTGATGAACGAATTGTTGGAGCCGTTTCGCACGCGCTACGAAGAACTGACCCAAAACCGTGATTATGTGGAAGACGTACTGGCGCAAGGCGCCCAACAGGCCCGAGCCATCGCGCAGGAAATCATGGATCAGGTTCGCGCCGCCACCGGTATCACGACTAAATAGAATGACGAATGATGAAATCCGAATTTCGAATCAATGACGAATTCACGAATGACAAATAATCGTATTGGGCGGCATGGCTACGCGAAGCTTAGCCATGCGGAGGATCAATTCATACCTAGACCCGCCTCCGACGGGCATAGACATGCCACCCGGCTGGGAAAAAATGACAAATATGAATCCAAGCATGTAGCTCCGTCGCCCCCGGCGGAGCGGGTAATGAAAAACGCCCCCGGCGGAGCGGGTAATGAAAGATGCCCCCGAGGGCGGGAGCGCTACTAAACAAATGACAGACTATCGAGTCAATCTGGACATTTATAACGGCCCACTGGATCTGCTTTTATATCTGATCCGGCGGGACGAAGTCGATATCAACGACATCCCTATCGCCAAGATAACCGAGCAGTACCTGCAGTTTGTCGAGGTGCTCCAGCAGTTGGATATCAATCTGGCGGCGGAATTTCTGGTTTTGGCGGCGACGCTGATGGAAATCAAATCCGCCATGCTACTGCCCCGCGAGGAGGTCGCCGAAGGAGAAGAGGAATTTACGGACCCGCGAATGGACCTGGTGCGGCAATTGCTGGAATATAAAAAGTTCAAGGACGCCGCCGGGGAACTAGGCGAGATGTCCACCGAGCAGGCCCAGCGGTATCCCCGGTCTCTGGTGGACCTGGACCGACTGCGCGAGCAAGAGAAACGGGAGCGGGAACAGGAACTCGACCTCGAGGGCATCCAGATCTGGGACCTGTTCGAGGCCTTTCGAAGGTTAATGGAGGCGACGCTGGCCGGCCAAAAGGGGCATCAGGTCCTCCAGGACGATACCCCCATCGACCTCTACGAAGCCGACATCCTCGATCGGGCCCAGCACCAGCAGCCCCTGACCTTCGAGCAGGTATTCCTGGGACGCTCCAATAAATTGGAAATTGTGGGCCTGTTCCTGGCCCTGCTGGAATTGATCCGAATGAAGCTGGTGCGCATCGAGCAGGAACGGTCGTTCGGCGCTATTTATATTTTCGCCCTGACGGAGGAACCGGCGGAATTGGCGGTCGCCCACGCCGTCTCCCACAGTATCAGCAAATTGCCGAGCCTGGCGCAAAAAGAAAAAGAAGCACTCTCGGATGAAACCGTAGATGAACCGCAGCCCCCGGCATAAGAATTCTTTTTTCCGTCTTTACGATTACAATGCGAATCTCCTGGATGGCAATTCGGGATATAGTATGATCATACCGCGGAAGGAGTAGAATATGAGTATTGAGGAGAAACTGAACGAATTAGGCATTTCCCTGCCGCCGGCGCCCACTCCCGTTGGGGCTTATGTCTCGGCCGTCCAATGCCAAAACCTCGTTTTCGTCTCCGGACAAATACCGGTATTTAACGGCAAAATCCAGTACTCCGGCAAAGTCGGTCGAGAGGTGGATTTGGAACAGGCTCAGGAGGCGGCTCGATTGTGCACCGTTAATGCGCTGTCGGCCATACAGGCACAAGTGGGGTCTCTGGATTCGATCCGACGAATCGTTCGGCTGGAACTATTCGTCAACAGCGCCAAAAACTTTACCGACCAGTCGCAGGTGGCCAACGGCGCCTCCCTGCTG
>CAZNQT010000184.1:0-8486 GCA_964574885.1 uncultured Pirellulales bacterium | reverse complement strand
CTCCCAGTACGTTGGCGCCCGTCCCGTTGGCGCTCTCGTAGAACCTCACATCAGCGATCTGCATCGAGTTAGCAGCCGTCGTATCCTTCACTTCCGGAAAAATCAACTTGTACGACGTATAAGACATACTATTGGTCACCGTAATCACCGGACCGTACGTTAAACGGGCATCGGGTAAGCTCACAAAACCGGAATCGATGAGCGTCCAGTTCTCGTCCGTACCCGTGCTGTTGTCGGCGCTGGTAATGGTATCATTCGTCCCGTAAAGCGCCCAGGCGTTGGGATCGCGTTCCGGGGCGTCGTTGGCGGTCGTGAACAGCATGCTCCGTACGATCCCCGAGGTCAGGTTGCTCGGAGTGACAATAAAACCGCTATTCTCCTTGGCAAAGTTCAAATACTTGGTACCGGCAGTTTGATCCAATACATTTTCCGGCGCTTCGACGTCGGGATAGGAACTATTCGAAGAAAGTCCGTCGGGATCGACGGCGATAATCGCATCGCCCGGCGCTAAAAGGGACGCTCCCAAGGCCGAACCGGCGCCATACATCCCGAATATCATTATCAAAAACAGGTACTTGTTACACATTATAGATGTCTCCTCATTTTCATTTTTTCCTATTTCATACATTTCAGGTAAAAGCACATTTAAAATATATTACACCTTTACGTTCCGTTCATTTTTCTGACCCTCCAATTTTCGAGCCCCATTTAAATTTGACCGTTGCTCCCTGATTTTATCGCTTGAAATTAATATCACTGGCCCTGGATACTCTCATGGAAATTAGACCCGTTTCTCCATCCAATCCTCCTTTCGTACCTCGAGAATCCATAAATACGTCCTAGGTAAAACTCGAAGTAAACGAAACTCTCGATTTTTCTTTATGATAATCTTTTTTTCGTTCTTTTTCAAGTATAAAATCCCGCTAGGCACGACTCCTTAACTCGTTTAACGATAACGAATTAACGCGAAAAAAATTTCCGAGATGGGATTTTCCAATCGCGGCCTTGAACCGCAATCCAATAGGGAATATTTCATACGAAGGATGGAAAATAAACCGTAATAATATATAGTATCGAAGGCTGAGCTTATCGTTTTGCCGCCTCCGGTACATTCCTACGTTATGTCTTCGGCGCCACCGTGGAGGTGTATACGGACGGAGTCTTTTACCGCCTCATCAAACCGATAGGATTTCCATCGCCAATGATCCCGGCGAAGAGCGTTCTGCGGTTAGTACAAGATGAAGAAACGATAGAATGGCAATCTATATCCGTGGACAGGAAGCTGACAATCTGGGAAGAAAAGAGTATAGATTAGTTATTCTCTTCTTCGCCCAGGATTTCATCGATATCGAAATCGGAGAGAGGCTCCTCGTGCGAACCGGTGCCGTCAAAAGAGGGGATTTCCTCTGCGGCGGCGGCTTCACTGATCTGCGCCTGGGCCACAGGCGCTTGCTTGATGGCCTGATCCGCATTTTCACTCACAGCCGGTGTCGCTGCCGATTGACCGATTTCCGTGGGTTGGCCGTTTATCTGGACAGTAAAGGTCACCGAACCGACGGCGACTTTATCGCCGGGACCGACCACTGCTTCCATGATCCGCTCGCTATTCAAAAACGTCCCGTTGGCACTGCCCAGGTCCTGTACGACGGTCTGATCTTCCTTGCGGATGAACCGGCAGTGTTTCCGCGAGACATACAAAAGCGGAATGCGGATATCGCAATCCGGCCGCCGGCCTACTATGGTTACGCCATCGCCTAATTCAATGTCCTTGCGGCGGCCGCTCTTACTGAAAAATACCAGATTGACTGCCATCATCTACCCGTCGCTACACCTGCTGCTCCGTAGGGAATCAGGCATAACTCCTTATCTAATAAATAATTACAGATAAAACGCCGTTAAAGACGGCCCTCACTCACCATGCAATTATACCCGATATTCCCCCTTTTGGCAATGTTTTTCGATCCCTTAATCCTCGTGTTTTTCACGGAGGCGAGCAGAGAGCCGGAGCATGAGTTGGATACGTTCACATTCGTTGAGCCAATCCTGCAGGGTGCCGGCGAGTTCTTCGGCGTCGGGGATAAATAAACCGGTCGAACAGGCCGGACCGAGTTGGCGCTGGGCGATGGCCCGGTAACGGGTCAAACTACGGTCGCCATACAAACCGCAGAAGGCATGATCTTCGGCCAGGAACAAAACGATAGGTACGCGTTTACCCTGGTTGATAGTGACGTTATCGTACAACTCCGGGACGGCGTCGCGATCGACGAAGCGAAGGTGAATCCTCAAGGATGCCTCGGCAATGCGGGCCAAAAGCGGCCCCTGTTCCACGCAATCGCCGCACCAGACGCCGCTGATCACCAGGACGTTCATTTCGCGGATAAAGGAATTGATCAATTCCTGCTGTTCGCCGGTGATGTAGGCGGCCTCATAGACCTGCTGCCAGCGGCGCTGTTGTTCTTCGGTGCCGCTGGCGACGTATTCGTTATAAGGCAGTGCCTTATCGAAGACCGATTTGAGATATTCTGCGGTTAATAGCATGCTTGCTATCCCTCTCATAATGTACGGGTAACGATCATTCCGTCTCCGGATGATCGTATGGATCTTCGCTACGGCTGATTTCTTGCGGCACAGGTTTAGATCGTAATACGAGCAGTAGCGTAGTGATAATCACTACCAGGGCAATCAAAAGCAAAACGGCGAAGATAAAAAATTGCGGGGTTTGGGCCAGGACGTGCCAATCCTGGATTTTGAATGAACCGGCGACGGTACGAGCGAGATAGGCGGTACGTAGATATTGGCGTGCCAGGAGCATACCGAGGAGTCCCACCAGAGGCAACAGGGTGCTATAGAGAAGCCATTTGGTCTGGCCGGGAAGAATGACCGCCCTCATAGCCGTATATAGATTCAGGAATACCAAGATCACGGCGAAGTACCATGCCATACTGGTAAGATTGGAGAAATTGATCAGGTTGGTACGGATTTCACCGGGTACGGCGATGACAAACCAGAGGCCGAACGCGATTTGTAAGACCAGGCCGATCATCATCCAGTGCATACCGATCCTGGTGGCGTGCTCGCGGGATTCCCGGTCCGATTGTCGGAAGCGGCCGATCCAGGCGATCGCCAATCCGGAAATCACCAGGGTGGCGCCTATATTGTGAAGTATCCGAGGATTGACGGTGGCGTCATGTACGTGCAGAATCTGGTCGCCGCGATGGAATGCGAGCCACCGCTCGGGCTGCTGGGACAAGACGGTGTTATTGGTAAAGATATACAGGATGCTAAGAAAACTAAGAACGACAATTACCAGGAAGACTAGATTGACTGGAACGCTGCGGAATTTGGAGGCGAGATAGATACCGATAAAACCGATCATCAGGAAACCGAGACTGGCCAGCCAAAAAGGAGCAATCAGAATATTGGCGGAGTAGAAATATTGGTTGTACAGAGCCTGAATAAACAGCAGCGGCGCCACGCCGAAGGTAATTGTCAGGGAAATGCAAACCGGTATGACGTGCAGAATTCTCCGATCGAGTTGTTGATCCAAATCGCTTTTTTTACGTAACACTCTCGAGAGCAGGAAGAGAGAACTGCCCACCACGGTTCCCACCAATAACAGGTGAATCCAGAACGTCAGGGTGGACAGGAAGATCAACAGTTGCGGCCAGGCGGGCAGGAATAAGTACTCATACTGGGGAATAGGTACGCTCATGGTCGTTCCTCCTGTCGGGAACGGCGCGTGAGCCGAGAATCGTTTAGACGATATTGATGGTGGATGACGCTGTAATCGTCTGTTATTTCGCGGTCCAAAGACTGATCAAGATTGTTGAGGAAAAGAGCCAGGTCTTCACGGTCTTCTTTCGTACCGACAAAGGGCGGCATAAATGGTTTCACTTCGTGGAGTTTGGTCAGCGTTTCTTCAATGGTTTGCTGATTCCAGCGATAGACGAGCGGTTTGATCGCATTGTAGCCATTGAGGGAATGACAGCGAAGGCATTGGCCGTTATAAAGCCAGTGTCCGCGTGTAATACGACCTGCCTTGGTCATGCGTAATTCGGCAAAACTATTGGGATCCTGAATGGCAAAGGCCCGGTCGGAGATTTTCGTGCCGGCGGGCTGTACGGCCCAGGGGAAATAACGCAAGGCGCCGACCGAATCGAAAGGCTGCCGGTCTAGTTCCGCCTGCATTTGGGGTCGTCGGGTTTTAAAAACACCATTGCTATATACGTATCCCCAGACGAGATAGGGCTTGCGCATCCCCTCGCGGACGAACTCGCTGGCGCCGGTAGCCATCAGGGCAATCGCCAACAGAAGGATCGACGTTTCCAGACTGACGTATCGGCCGCGGATGATTATCGCACTGTAACTGTATAGACCAATCAGCGTGGAAGCGAACAAACCCACCGCGAACAGGAGGGTCATGGCGACGGCGCCGCCTTTGATATAGAAAACCGATTCGGCGGGGGCCTGGAGCATAAACCAGACGGCGGCGGGAATCATGAAGATCAACGGGATGAGGAATTTACCGGCATGACGGATCACGACGTGTTGTTCCGCGCGTGAATATTTGCGGGAAGCGTTGACCAGAACCATGGCGAACAGGGCGGCCAGGGCCAGGGCCGAGATGGTCCGCAGGATCAGGGAGGGAAAGTAAGTCGGATTAAATACTGCCGCCCAGAAATCAAACTGCATCGGCTGCGTGGAGTTATCGAAACCCGCCGGGCTGAGCATGAAGGTCAAAATGCCGTTAATGACAACCAGGGATAAAAAGGCCGCGATGGCATACACCCAGCCGATGAAACAATGCAACCTCGGTGAGATACGATCCCACGTAAAATAATAGATATACCCCGTGGTAATTTCGAGCAGGAAAAAGACCCACTCGATGGCCCAGCCCCAGAGAAACAAATGAATCAACAGGCTGACCGTTTCCGGGGAAACCAGAGCGATGCTGAACCAGATGCCGACGCCGGTAATGGCGCCGCCGATGAACGGCAGTAGGATAATCAGCTTACTGTTATCCCGTAGGAATTGCCGCAAGGTGGGATTGTTTTTCCGCAGGGAAAAGGTTTCCGTAAATGCGTTGTAGAGCCCCGCGCCGACGGCAAAATGGGCAATAAATACGTGAATGATGGCGATAAACGCGATCACCATCGAACCGCCCAGGAACGGCACTTCCCAAATCGGATAATCCATAATGTTTCACCTATAACTGATTACGCGATATACGTTTAGAGGATGATGTAAAAATTAACTGAAGTCAATAGAAATTCCGGTAACAACCTTTGGATAATAAAATGGTGCAAGGCCAATTTTCATGTGTCGGGTCGCATTACCCGGTAATCGAAAAACAATTGGGAATACATTGGGCAGACAATTTGCTTTTTACTCCGGGGACGTCTATAGTACTATAGATACCCCCTGGGGGTATATGGGACAGGAGTAAATACGTTATGGAACGCAAGAAAACACGGGTAGAGAAGGATAAGCTGGTGCAGCGACTGCGGCGGATCGAAGGGCAAACCTCCGGATTGGTGCGGATGGCCCAAAACGACGCCTATTGTATTGATCTGCTCACTCAAATTGCGGCGGTGCGGGCCGCATTGCTGGGAGCGGCCAAAGTGATTCTCAAAGAGCATATGCACTCGTGCGTCGTGGAGAGCTTCCGCGGCGGCGATTCCGAGCAGGCCATCGCGGAACTGGACGCCGTCCTGTCTCAGTTCGTGAAGTGAATTTTTTAAAATTAGGATAAACTGGATTTAATGAAAGGAGTGCCACGACCATTTTGGCCGTGGGTTTTGGATAGTAAAATGATTACGTTAGAAATATTCTTAAAAGAGACTTGGCACATTCTGCTTGAATTGTCGCCGTGGCTGTTGTTCGGGATGCTGCTGGCGGGGATCCTGCATGTGTTGCTGCCGAGCGGTTTTATTCGCCGACATTTAGGCGGTTCCCGATTCAGTAGTGTTTTCAATGCCGTTGCAGTCGGCGTACCGATGCCGTTGTGCTCCTGTGGCGTAATCCCGACGGCCATCGGGTTACGCAAAGACGGTGCGTCCAAAGGCGCCGCCACCGGATTTCTGATCAGTACGCCGCAGACCGGCGTCGATTCGATATTAGTAAGCGCTACGTTTCTGGGCTGGCCTTTTGCGATCTTCAAAGTCATCAGCGCCCTGGTCAGCGGTCTGATCGGCGGTCTCTTCGTCAATTACACCGAAAACACGAAACATAAGAATCAAAACAGTGTGGCACACCCGCCCTCGGATGTGACGTGCAATTGTGACACGACCGTTTCGGCTGTGATTTCCTCGGATGATTATGCGCAATGCCATACGGCCAAAATGACCGTGGAACACAACTGCTGTTCCCATTCGATGTCGGGTGGCATGGACAAGCAACCGCCGGTCGAAGGTGCTTTCAATGGATCCTGCGAGTCAAACCACGAACAAACAAAGTGTGGGCATACCGCCCGGAAAAATGCGGACGACGTCTGTACCTCAAATGTGGGAAATTGCTGTCATGGCTCCCAACAGGAGGCCAAGCCCCAGGGACGCCGATCCACAGGTTTAGTTGTAAAAACGAAAGAAGCCTTTTCCTTCGGTTTGATTCAACTGCTGGGTGATATCTATAAATGGTTAATCATCGGGATTCTCGCTGCGGCTTTGATCAGTACGTTCATCTCGCCCGGCAGATTGCAGAATATTACCTGGACGCAGGGATTGCTGGGCATGTTCGCGATGCTGTTGATATCGCTGCCGATGTACGTCTGTGCGACGGCCTCGGTGCCGTTAGCCGCCTCTTTGGTCACCGCCGGGATGTCGCCCGGTTCGGCCCTCGTGCTGCTGATGGCCGGCCCTACCACCAACATCGCTACTATGGGAGCGATCTTTCGTAGTTTCGGTAAAACGGTGTTAGCGATTTATCTCACTACGGTAATCGTGATGAGTATCACTCTCGGATTGCTATTTAATTGGCTTTTACTCGATATCCCCTCCGCTAAAGAACACATGCATTCGATCCCTCATTGGTTGGCGATACTTGCCGCGATTGGTTTACTTACCTTGTTAACTTATTTCACCGGAAGAGATATCCATAAAAAATTCCGCCAATCGAATCCTAAGAAGAATGCCGTAAAGAATAAAAAGCTCTGCTCAGATAAAGTTGGCGGTTAATCCGAGATTTTACATAAATCTTTGGGATTTAACGTTTTAGGGTGCCAGCATATATGGTAAAATATGGTTGCGATTCATAGAGATCATTCACCACTATGCTGGTGTCTTAAAAGCGAAAAATCCCAGCCTTGAAGAAGCTGTCTTGGGGCCATAATTCACCAATTTTTTCCGATGAGAGCCGAATAAAAAGCAACTGCGCTGTCATTCCTGCGCAGGAATGTCACCCTTGCGTAGGTAGGAGCTGGAATTCGTATTGCTGTGGACTGTGGACTCATCTACTCATCCACCCATTTACCCATCTACTCATCTACCCATTTACTCCATTTCGCCAAAATGCCATAATCCTTTGTCTCACAATAAGTTATCTTTTGTAGCTGTGAAAAACGGATCCGTTTGGAAAATTTTTCCAAAAAAACAGAAAAAAAAACGTTATAAGCCGGCGAAATCTCCTGTCAGTATTACAGATAGCGATATTTCTACGATTTGGCCGCGGTCCGCCCACTCGTTTTCACAGGCGGCTGCCATAATATAGAAAGGGGAATATGATGAAACGGTACCGTATTTTATCCACAATTCTGGCATTTGTTAGTGTTTCCTCCCTATCCATTCCGGTGTTCGCGGCGGGAAACTACGACGGCGGCGACGGCTCTGCAGGGAATCCCTACCGGATCGCCGATCCCAACGATTTGCAGGAAATTGGCCTCAATCCCGAAGACTGGGATAAGTATTTTATCCAGATCGCCGATATCGATCTGTCCGCTTATACGGGCGCCCAGTTCAACATCATCGGCAACGAAACCACGAAATTCACCGGCTCCTACAACGCCAACGACCACACCATTAGCAATTTTACCTATAACGATCCCACCGCCAATTATATCGGTCTGTTTGGCTATCTCGGACCCGGTAGCGAGATCACCTCACTCCGCCTGGTCAATCCTGATGTCATTGGTCTCGATTACGTCGGGGCCCTCGCTGGCCGGTATGAAGGTTCTTCGATCACTGAGTGCACCGTCGTGGGCGGTCAAATCGCTGGCGGCGATCAATTTTCCCTCGGTATAGTCGGAGGATTAATCGGATTCAACCAAAGCGGGACTATCTCTCATTGTCACACGACTTGCAGTGTTACTGGAGATTCTTCGATGAACTATTTCGGTAATGACGTAGGAGGGATAGCAGGGATCAATCAAGGTGCTATAACACATTGCTATGCTACTGGCAACATTACCAGTTGGTATGGAGAACGTGTTGGCGGCCTGGTGAGTAACAACAACGGTCTTATTTCCCAGTCCTATGCTACCGGCAGTGTAGATG
>CAZNQT010000183.1:0-8490 GCA_964574885.1 uncultured Pirellulales bacterium | reverse complement strand
GTGGAAGACGGTTCGACCATCGAGCTTGGCATCGGACGCATTCCCCAGGCCGTCCTCGAATTCCTGAATGAAAAAAAAGATCTCGGCATTCACACCGAAATGTTCACCGACCGCATTATCGACATGATCGAAGCCGGCGTGATTACCGGTTCCCGAAAATCGATCGATCAGGGAAAAATTGTGGCCAGTTTCTGTTTGGGTACGCGAAAATTATATGATTACATCGACAATAACGAGCTCTTTTCCTTCCATCCCACCGAATATGTCAACGATCCCTTTGTTATCAGTCAGCAGAATCGCATGGTCGCGATTAATGTGGCCCTGGAAGTGGATTTGACCGGCCAGATCTGCGCCGATTCTTTGGGAGCGAGATTTTTTTCGGGGATCGGCGGCCAGGTCGATTTCAACCGCGGCGCCGCTCGCAGTCGCGGCGGTAAAGCGATCATCGCCCTGCCCGCTACCGCGAAAAAACACTCCATCTCGCGGATTGTGTCCCGGCTCAGTTCCGGCGCCGGCGTCGTCACCACCCGCGGCGACGTCCATTACGTCGTCACGGAATACGGCGTGGCCTACCTGCACGGTAAAAGCGTACAGGAACGCGCCCTTGCGCTCATCACTATCGCCCATCCCGACTTCCGCGAAAAACTGCTCGAAGAAGCCATCGAACTCAAATTCGTGCGACCGGAATTAGCCGGCTTCGAAGATACAATCCGCTCTCTGCCCCAGGAACTGCGCACGTCCATGCTTCTCGAAGACGGTACCAAAGTGAATCTACGCCCCATTATGCCTACCGATGAACCGCGGGTGCGGGAGCTATTCTACGCTTTGAGCCAACAAACGGTTTATTATCGATTCGGCCAACATCTCAACCGTATCCCCCGTAAACAAATTCTGGATTTCGTTTATATTAATCACCGGCAGGACGTGGCCATCGTGGCCACCCTCCCCGAAGCCCATGGCGAGGAGATTATCGCGATTGGCCGGTACTATCTCGACGAAAAAACCAACCGGGCCGAAGTCGCCTTCGTGGTGCGCGACCAGTGGCAGAACCGCGGCATCGGCAGCTTCCTGCTCAAGTACCTCATCACCATCGCCCGCCGCGCCGGCATCGCCGGCTTTACCGCTGAGGTCCTCCGCGAAAACAAACCTATGCAGACCGTCTTCCATCACAGCGGCTGCAAGGTACAATCCAACCTCAGCGAAGGCGCCTACAGCTTCCAACTCGACTTCGAATAAATGTCAAAAGGGTATGTTTTTACCGTGTAAATAGGAATGTCCGCATAGTAAATTTCAATCACAAGTAAACGGACACTAGAGGAAATCATGAATGTAACCAGGCGAGAATTTCTGAAAACCGTCGGCGCTATGGGACTGGCGCCTCTGTCCGGCTTGACCGTAAATTCGTCATCGGCAAAGAATACTCGTAAGCCGAATATCCTTCTTATCTTGGCCGACGATATGGGCTATTCCGACGCCCAATGTTACGGCGGCGAGATTCGAACCCCCACTCTTTCCGCCCTGGCTAAAGACGGCCTGCGGTTTACCCAGCATTACTCCACCGGAAGATGCTGGCCTTCCCGGGCCTGTATATTAACAGGATATTACGCTCAACAGATACGCCGCGACAAAATGCCCGGATTCAATCTGGGCCGGAGGCCCCGTTGGGCGCCGCTTTTGCCGGAGTTGCTGAAGGAACAAGGTTACCGATCCTATCACAGCGGAAAATGGCATATTGACGGCGCCCCTGCAGAAGGCGGATTCGATCGGTCCTGGGGAGGGGAAAAGAGCGGCTGCGACTGGAACAGATACTTTAATTCCGGCCGGTGGCAGGAGAATGGAATTAGCGCTCCGACAAAGCCGGGTGAACCCTATTACTCGACCATTGCCATTGCGGATCATGCGATTGCTTGTTTGAAATTGCACCAAAAAAATGAGTCCGACAAACCTTTTTTCAGCTATGTTGCTTTTTATTCGCCCCACTTCCCCCTGCACGCCCTGCCGATGGATATCGATTCATATCGCGATGCCTATATCGAGGGGTGGGATGTGATTAGGCAACGTCGTTGGGAGCGTATGACCAGGATGGGATTGATCAACTGCGCCCTATCCGATCGTCAGACCGAGGTAGTACCGCGCTGGAATCTTAAACCGGATCAACTGAAAAAGAGGATAGGCCCCGGTGAGGCGGCCAAAGCTGTGGCCTGGGATTGTCTCACGGATACGCAGAAAAAATTCCAGGCGAACAAAATGGCAATCCATGCCGCTATGATTACCCGAATGGACCATGAGATCGGCAGGATCGTCCGACAACTTAAGGCGATGGGCGAATTTGAAAATACGCTAATTCTATTCGCCAGTGACAATGGCGCCAGCGCCGAACAGATTATCAGGGGCGATGGACACGACCCGAATGCTGCGATGGGGTCGGCACAGAGCTTTCTTTGCCTCGGGCCGGGTTTCTCGACGGCGGCCAACACTCCGTTCAAGCTGCATAAACACTGGAACCATGAAGGGGGTATATCGTCCCCATTGATCGTGCACTGGCCCGAGGGGATTTCGGCGCGAAACGAGTTGAGGCATGATCCGACTCATTTTATCGATATCTTCCCGACCGCTTTGGAGGTTGCAGGAATCAACGAGCCGACCAAAAATACGGATGCACCTCCCAGGCCCGGCCAAAGTCTGGTGGCTTCATTTGCCAGAGACGGCTCAGTCAAACATAAAGTGCTCTGGTGGTGCCATGCGGATAATCGCGCCATTCGTATGGGCGAATGGAAGCTGTCGGCCAAGGATGGCAAAAAAGGAAAATGGGAACTGTATAACCTTAAGACCGATCGCTGCGAGATGATTGATTTGGCGACCCGATATCCGGAAAAAGTGAAACAAATGTCACAACAATGGGAAAAGATGACGGAAAGTTTTGGCAAAAGGCTGACAGCCGAAAAGAATAAAATCTGAGTGGCTACGGAAAACGGACCGCTTCACCTTTGATAATTTTTTTCGATGGAAGTTCATTTTGCGATTCCCGCTAAACGCTTCATCTGCTCACGCTGTATCGATGCATTGATCACCTTAAGGCCCTTCATCAAATTCCCCCTGCTTTGCTTATCCTCCACTCCCAGGAATCCGTATCGAAATCGCTCCTTACTCAGCGTACGTACGCTCTGGACGCACCCCAGACCCGAATACTCGGCATCCTCGAAATACAGCGTTACCTCGATGTGATTGCCAATGTCATACTTATTCTTGGCAATCAGCGCGAATCCCGTGGCGCTGACATCCAGCAGGGGACACGCTTCTTCCGGTCCCAGACCGGCGATCAGGTCCGCGAGGACCGTGGAAACTCGATAACATTGGCGATTTTCGGCAGAGACCGGTTCGCTGATTGTGTGCAAGCGAATCACGGATCGGGGGTTGGTTTCGCTTATCTCATCCACTTTGGCGGATTGTTTCATAAATTCACGAAATATTTCATGATACACAAAGACTTCCTGTTCCGCTTCTGCCTCATAAACCGGCGTTTCGAACTCCGCGGTAATGATACCCTCGACCACTTCCACCACCGTGGCCGGATATAAAATTCTCCGGCCCGAATTATCCGGTACTTGCATAAACATCTTGGTCCCGATATGCAACATCGCAATCTTCCTTAGGTTTCCCTGTAGCCGTCAAAACTCCAGTCAGGGGGATATTCCCCAATCCCAAAGTATCTCATCGACTAATTCCCCGGTTGTTATAAGTAAAATCCCTATGGGAACTCTCGCCAAATGCATCTATTAATCGACAAGGTTATCGGGCCTTTTCCGGGATAGGGATCAATTATTTCATAGTGTTATTCAAGAAGATTATATACGTAACTCTGGCAATATTAGGCAGTTACATTTGTGCGGACCTTGCTTTATGTCCAGTTTTTTAGGGACCGGATGACAATCTCCTTTTCATAGATACGTGCCGTCAACCAGGAGATACTCCCTTGGCTTGGCGTAAAAAAAGCTTGCCGGACGACCTTTCGACGCCCGACAAGCTTTTCACGTTGCCCGTGTCTGCCATTATGGTTCAGGAACGATCCGAGCCTCCCGAAACCAGCTCCAGCGTCCCCGCCTGGACAGTTACACGCTCCTTAAAACGATTTATCGTTATCGCGGTATCACTGCACGGTTCGCTCATGGGTCTTTGCCTGGCTTTTATTTTCCGCTTGGGCCAACCAGCCAGCGAGGGCAGTGATATCGCCGCAAAAAAATCCAGGGCTATACATTTTGCACGCCAGCTACAACCTCGCTCTTGACATCCAAATCCTTGACCAAAGCACTCGCGGTTCCCCTCGGATCTCTGTACGGACCAGATGAATTCCACATCCGGCATATCCCCCGTTGCAATCCCCATCTTTAACGCCCGGAACTTTATTGTCTCTTTCCTCTGCAATTTTCTCTCTCTGCTTCCCTCCCGGCTTTCTCTTGCACGAATATCCCTCAAATGCTCTCTCTCAGTACTGGTAACGCCTTATTCCCTCCGTGGAATTCCGTTCTCGAATTGCACTACCAAGGGCCAACTTGATCGTAAGCCCTCACGTATATATAAATCCCCTCAATTGCCGCGGTATTTACCCCCTTAGAAAAGTCCGCGGCACTTCACCCTATATATATAGTGTAACACAGATTTTCGAAATGTCACGTCGGAGATGGTAAAAAATGGATAATTTATTGCTTATTAACAAAATTGAAATGAAATTCGCTTCCCCGACTTCGCGCTGTGCCTCTCAAACTATGCCGAAAGGTGTCGTGCCCTATGATGGGTATGCATTTCAAAACTATACCAATATCCCGTCAGAATGGTCAGCGCCCCAATCCCCACAAATTGGATCGGTAGGATCGTGGCAAAAAGCACCGATTTCGGTAGAAACTGCGGCGGTACGTCCGCGGTTGGCAGGACGCCTTTATAAGCTCCCAGACCATACACCAGAAACGAGACCAGTAACAGACTTAAAAGAAACCAACCTAAGCGAACCTCAAATAACTGGTGGGAGGCCAACGCGCCCAGAAAAAATGCCAATCCGGTCGCAAAAATAATCTGTTTCACCGGCGGCGGGCCGCCCACTTGAATTTCCCCGGCAGCGGCTAAAGGCTCCGTCTCCGATTGAACCAGGATTAGTAACAATAAGAGTGTTACAACTCCGCAGAATCCTGCTGCCAGTAAGCCGTTCATTAAACGGCTCCTCGACTGACGATGACGTACATCATTGCCCTGGCGATTGGGTCGGGGAGAAACCTTGCCCGATCCGCTCTTGGCTGGTTTCTGAGGATTTTCGACAGACGCTTCCAGCGACTCTTCGGGATTGCTCGTCATCATGTTCCCTAGGATCCGGGCCACCATAAAGCCGATCGCCACCAGAAATCCCCAGAACAAGACCTCCCCCATCATGCCAAAGAACATCGTCTCCCGGGCGCCGTCCACGTGTTCGATTAACATACGCTCCATGTTACCGCTGCGGATGGATAATGCCGTGAGACCGGCGGGGACTGCCAAGGGACCGATATATTCGCCCTGCGCCCCACCGAATATCGTCCCCAGCCCGGAAACGAGCACGGCCAAGACCATTCCCATCCCCACGCTGGTCCAGTTAATGCCTTGCGCCACGAACGAGATGGGCTCTCCCGGATCGGAAGGCTGAAAAAATCGCCATCCCAACACCCCGAAGCCCAACACACCCAATGTCAGCACCAACAATACTTTTAGTTTTACTATCACACTCATATATAGTTATACACCATACCTCACTGTCCCTCTGCCGTCAACTCCTTACCGGAATCCGCTATCCTAATATCGACCGACTGCCCTCCCGCCATAAAAAACACTTTCGATAGGATCAATCCCAACGGAGCGCCCATAATTACCCTCCCCTGCCAACCGGAGGACGAATTTTTTCTCGTTGCTGGGGACGGTGGCCTGAAGACGGTGGACTCTTATGCTCTTCTACCCATTAACCCATCTACTCTTAAACTTTGAACATTAAACCTTGAACCCTCTTCCTATCCGCTATACACTCTACGCTATCCGCTATTTAAAAATCCTTGCGGTCTCATACTGGTTTGGTATGATTAGGGGTATCGTATGGCACTGCGTAGTATGTAACCGTGGAATTGGGAAATTTCAGATACCTCACCCGACACGTTTTGGGAGATCGAAAAATGAATGCACGTATGTATGGAATTATGATGGGAATCCTGGTAGGCGCAACTGTAATGTGGATCGGAATTGGCTGTGAAAAGAAATCCGAGAATGATTCTCCGTCTGACAGCAACGCCTTCCTGCCGGAGGATAACCCGGTGAAGCCCGCCCCCGACGAGAATACCATTGCCGAAGGATATGCCTTTCCCTCTCTGACTTTCAACAGTCTCGGCGGCAAACCGGTGAATGTGAACGACTTCAAGGGCAAGGTGGTCTTAATCGACTTTTGGGCGACCTGGTGTCCTCCCTGCGTGAAGTCCTTGCCCGATCTGATTGCTACCTACAAGGAATATCACGATCGGGGCTTTGACATCATCGGCATCAGTCTGGATAAGGACGAAGCGAAACTGAAAAAATATCTTCAGGATAACGACATGACTTGGCCGCAATATTTTGACGGTCTTGGCTGGAATAATAAGTTGGCCAAACGCTTTGGCGTTCGCGCCATTCCCCACGTCGTACTTCTCAACAAAAAAGGCGCCGTGTACTTCAATACCAATTACGACAAAAAGAAATTGCCTTTGCATGGCGATGAACTGAAAAACGCGATCGCCGAACTCCTGAAATAAGGCCGTCTGCCATGCTCTCGCAATTACTATCTGGGGCAATACCCGCTTGGGCGTACTCTTTATTCGTTATTCGGTTTTCGTCATTAATTCGTCATTCGAGCTTCGTCATTCGTCATTTCTCTTGTTATTACGGCGGGGTGGCAACGCCAGGCTCTCGAACTCGCTTGGCGGTAGTCGTCAACCTAAAGGAAGGGAGGCCATAATATGGATAAAATCATCTGGAACGATTCATTTAGCGTCGGGGTGACGTACCTCGATCAGCAGCACCGAAAAATTATTGGGATGGTGAATCAACTGATCGAATGCCGGCGCGATGACGTTCGTTCGGAAACAGTGTCGGAGATTCTTTCCCAGATGATGGAATACGCCCGCGAGCATTTCCGCAACGAGGAAAAAATCCTCGCTGAACATGAGTATCCCGAACTGGATTCGCATCGGATCGAACACAAAACGTTTCTCCGGGACGCCACGAAGTTTTGCCTGGATACCATGGACGGAATATCCACCATCCCTCACGATATCCTGGAGTACCTGTATAACTGGTGGCTCGAACATATCCTCCAATCCGACATGCAATACAAGGACTTCCTCCTCCAAAGAGGATGCAACTAATCAATGGCTGGCGAATGTGGCACAGCCGCCCTCGGCGGTGCTTTATACAAATGTGCCACGGCCATCTTGGCCGTGCTTCTGTAATCCCCAACCTTTAGCATACGTTGACGCAGCCTGAGCATGTCGTAAATAAAAAATCCGGGAACGCAACAAACACCTGAATTTTGCATTTTACGTTTTGATTTTTACAGGAACTGTGGGTGGCAGCCACCGAGCGGTGCGAGGTGAATGGCTTTCTCCCTCTTTCTCACCCTTCACACTCTTCCCTCCTCCTCTTCCCGTGAACTGTAAACTCTTCTTCTCCTATCCGCTAAACGCTATCCGCTAGTTATGTAGGGTATGCTGTGCATACCATAGACGTAGGGGCGATCCCACGTGATCGCCCAAAACTAGCCCCCGCTGGTAAGCGGGGGTTTCTTACATAGAACCGTCAACCGTAAACTTTTCTTCTCCTATCCGCTAAACGCTATCCGCTAGTAATGCCCGTAGGCTGGGGCCTTGCCCCACGCGTTCTTTTCTGTGATCTGTGAATTCTTTTTGATTAGCCCCCGGACCTGTGCCGGGGGTCAACATTGTCATTCCTGCGCAGGAATGTCACCCCTGCGAAGGCAGGGGCAGGAATCCATCTTACTGCAAACTGTCAACTGTCAACCGTAAACTTTTTCTTATCCTAACCGCTCTACGCTATCCGCTAAACGCTCTACGCTATTTGCCCTTCCCGTGAACCGTGAACTTTTCCCCGATTAGCCCCCGGACCTGTGCCGGGGGTAACTAAAATCGTGGGAGTGAAATCGGTAGGATGGGCTCTTAGCCCATGCGGGTTTCTTGTCAGTCATATATCATCCCGAATTGTTTAATCCATTGGATTTTCGAATATGCTGAATCAAAGAATTTGTCTTATCATCCAAATCTAAAACGCTAAAATCTGCTTCCTTTTCAATAATACGACTCGCAAGTTTGACTTTATCAGCCACTCTATATTCTTTTTCCCCCGGCTTTTGAAATTTAATGGGGTTTTTATATTCTGAGTCAGTACTGTCCCGTTAACTTTTAACAATTATACGATAACACTAAATATAGTAAA
>CAZNQT010000182.1:0-8493 GCA_964574885.1 uncultured Pirellulales bacterium | reverse complement strand
CAGTGGATTCATACGATCTTAGAAAATCCCTCCAATGAGAAGGTCTTCCCGGTAGATTCACTAATACGCCGTCAAAACCATAGCGCTGTTGAAATTCCAGGAGTACTTTGGCGAACGTTTCGCTGTCAAACCAGATATCCGAGGGTTTGTAGTCGCTGTTAAGGAAATAATGTCCCAGGGCCAATTGGCACATCACCGGCACTCGATCCACGGGCTTATGTTCCATCGCCGCTCGGACTCGCTCTCGTGAATTCATCGTTTTCTCCAGGCTCTACTCCCCGCTTTATTCGCTTCGTCAATGGCTCGCTTTCTTCGAGTATCATCATTGTCGTAAAGAGTAGAGAACTGTGTCAAGGATATGGAATTGTCGTCTTCACCCAGGAGAATGTTCCCCTTCTCCTCCGGGTTGGCATCAAGATCTACAAAAATCCTTCCTCTCTCGGTTTACTTTACGATTCAAAGGGGATCGCTATACGAAATAATGGTGACTTTCACGCGTGGCGGCGGCTTGTCCTTCGATCCGCACTCGAACTGGATACGGTTCATTCCTTTCCGTAAGGTTGGGGTTACGCCCTTCGGCGTTATCCTTGTGAGCCTCTCGCCTTTGGAACCATAAACCATACCCTCTTTACCTCCCTCCCATTCCAGATAACTACCGGACTTCATCTCCACGGGAAACGTAAGGGTCTGATCGTTCACGATAATGGCTGGATTCTTTACCGTGCCGGGGATCATGGCAATGGCTTTGACGGGACCGAGCAGACATTTTACCTCTTTACCCTGCGGGAGATTATTATACCCGATGCTCACCGAATCGACTTGGTTGAAATGGATGGACTCGCGATAGACGTTGTATAGCCCCTTGCCGTCATTCCAAACGTAATCGCTCCAGCGGGTGGATTCCGTTTCCACTAAGGTCAATAATCGTCTGCCGGTAAAATCCACGGTGAGATAACGGTCCGCAACGGCGCCATAGGAAATATGACGGGGGCTTTCGAGCCGAAAAGCGATTATCTCGCCCAAACCGTCGCCCTCTACCCAAACGCCCAGCGCCTGATGATCCGTAAGATTCAGGCAGGGTTCGAATTTACGTTGCAGTCTCGCCCAGGCCGCGTTACGCGCCACTTGCCCGGAACTCGTCGCTGTCAGCATACCGGCCGATTCTCGAACTCCAACTGAGGTGACCGGGACCAGACTTGCTTGTACCCCGCGGGCGGTACGAGGCGGACCGGTAAACTGATTGGGATCCGAAAGATCCGCCAGAACGATAGTACCCGGATCGTCATACGATCCCGCCGACATGAGGATTTCCAGACGCAATTTCAGCGGCTGGTCTGCAAAGGGATTTTCCGTTTTCCAGGATTGGCTCCACGGCTCGGAACCGGTTACGGTATGCGGGTCGTTGTGAGACGGTCGGAACCGCCACGTTTGAGTCTCATCCCGAAACAGGGAAAATTCCTGTCCCGGCTCGCGCAGCTTCGCTTTGGTCGCCTCGTCAAATGAACCCGCCCGACGCAGTTCCTCGCACGTACGTAAGACGTCCACCGCCCGGCGGAACAACGGCACTTCGTTGAGACGCTGGGGATTTATAGCGCCGGTAAGGGAAATGCCCGCGTCCCACCCGATGAGTTTGGCGCCGAGATATTCGATCACGTCGGGGTAGGTCGGCTCCACCTGCGGGGGATTGAACGACTGAAAATTCCACCACCCCAGATGAAGGGGCAAGAGCAGCCCGCCGTTCACCGCGGCGGCGTGAATATCAAGGAAACGCTTATGCCCCCGCTGCGGATAATCCCAGGCCTGCCAGCGGGTGCGATATTGCCAGAAATGGTGCCACATGGCGCTCATCTCCATCCCGACGGGTTTTTTCAGGTGCTTCTGGATTTCGAATACAAATTGATCCGCCCAGTACCAGCTCTCCTCCGAACCCCGGAGAATGGAACTGCCGTCGATCGCATCGAGATAGATGCCGTCGAACTCGCACGAATTCACAATCTCGGCGTGGTTGCGGGCTATCTCTTTGAATAGACTGGTGGCGGGATCGGGAACGAAAAGACCAAAACACTCCTTGAGATGGCGGGCCTTCGTTCCTTTCTCGTGAGCCGCCGCTTTCGTTCCCAGCGAACCCCGTTTCACCTGGGTAAAACGCCAGGGCGGCTCTTTACTTGCGCCGCCAAACGTTACGAGCTCATCGTCGATATGCAGGACTACGCTGTTGTGTTCGAAAAATCCGGTGATGGTGCGGATGTCCTTCGTAGGCTCGTTTACCGGAATTTCGGTGGCTTCCGAATCCACGCTCCGGCGTAGCGTGAACGTCCGAAAGGCATCCAACCGTTTATCCGGGACCGGAGTAACGTACCGGGATTGTTTGTCGATGAAAAAGGCATACGTATGAAAAATGGAACCGATGCCGGCATCATGAAGGCGTTTCACGATGCGCCGATAGGTATCCCAGCCGGCGGGCCATTTCTCCGGATTCAAGGCAAAATCGCCAAAACGGAAGAATCGGCGGCCGCCGTGATGATCGATCTGGGTAACCCCGAGATTCTTGGCCATGCCGATCCATTCCTCCACGTTCGCTTCGGTCAGGGCGCCGAAATTAAATAGGTACGAGCCATGATTGAACGGAATCTCATGTGCCCAGGGACCGGCAACCGGGCAGTGCGGCATCTCCTCCGCCTCGGTCAACACCTCTTGTAGGGCCGGCAGCATCCGTTCCATCGGCATACCCACTATCGCTGCCTTCGCTTGCTCCATCCCGAATTTCCGGTAACAGGAAGCGCGCAGATGGGTTTGCAGGGCCGGAAGACGATCCACACGCGTGATGAGATTGAGAGAGAGGGCACACGCGCCAAACGATTCCTCCGGTTTGCCCTGCAGCGTTAGGGGAATATTTAAAAACGTAAGCGATTCTAAATCCTCGCCCCGGATCGATTCCACCGTAAAGCGAATATACGAGTTCCGATTTTCCACGCGGAGCACCGCCTCCGCCTGGGCTTTTGCAAAGCGCAAAACCAGACGTTCCTTCGCGTACGAGACGAATGATACCGGATATTCCATTCCCTTTCTTCGTACGCGGGCACAAACCGAGGACGGATTACGTTGCAGGTAGTCGATGCCGGCGGCGCGATCGACGAATGCGAGATTCGTCCCGTCCGACGACAGGGTGTATCGAAGGTGAGGGTTTTCGATCACAATGGGATTCGATTGCGCGAAGATTATGGCGGCGCTGGTAACGATAACGACGAGAATAATTTTTCTGAATTTCATTCGATTCACACAACGTTTTTCTATTTAACTTCCCGGCACGCCGGCGATTAGAGGTATTTCTTCCTCGTTGGCAGTGGTAATCCTTGCGGTCGCTTTTTCACGGTCGCTTTTCTTTAGCCTAACCAGTTCGATACCCTTGCCGGTTCCCAGATTGCGGGAGTACTGTTTGTCTGTGGCATTGTTCCAGTGCTCATAGACACCCAAACTTACAAGGCGCGTTACGTTTCCTTTGTGATCGGGATCGTAGAATGTCCCTGAGGGGGGATTATCCGCTTGCGCCGCCTCGATCAGGTAATCATTTGTGCCGGACCAGTGAGGGGCGTCATCCCATTCGGTCCATAGAAAATCGAATCCGACCGAATCGATCGCCACGGGATCTTGAGATGCAAAAAGACTGGAAGTCCAGTCCACGTTGAAAGGAGAGCTGTTCCATTTCCTTGGCGCCCTCTCTTTGGCGTGCTTGCCCGCGTAGAGCCCGTCAATCAGATAGAGCACCGTCTTACCCCCAAGGTCTTTGTGCCCCATCAGGTCCACCAGAGCACGGTAATGACCCATACCGGGTGTTATTCGAGGCAGGCTTTTGTGTAAATCGTAGTATTTCTCCACTCGGGCCGGCTTCCGGGCCAGGGAACCATAGTGATTCTTCGCACAGAGCGTTATGCCCGCCAGGTCGTTATGACTCTTCAGGTTCGCCAGGTTGATCAGGTAAGCCGCCTGAACGTACGACTCGGGCACGTAATCCGTGGCCTTGTCCGCAGCATCCGGAGTGCTCCAGTATAGCGGAACGTCTGACATTTTGGCCGCCGTTCGTCCGTATTTACCCAGGTACTCCAAATACCGTACGTTCGGAAACTTACTGTGGCACATATTGTAGAACTCGTTCGGGAAATAACACAGAGTATCCCCGACCGTAATGTCCGCTTCTTTTACGCCGACCTCGTTTACAAGCTGCTGCAGTAAGGCGAGGATCATTTGCGGAGAGGTGTTCATATAATCAGGGCTTCTCAAATCGTAATCCAGGAGCTTGGTTACGGGTCGGGAGTTCCAGACCCGAATGCAGCCTACAAAATTTACCTTGATGACGATTTTCTCGCCGGGTGTGTATCCCACATCCCCTTTGTCATGCGTACGATTGAAGTGTTTAAAAAGCTTGTTCCAGGCGGCGACATCGCTTGACTCACCGGTAAGAGCCTGTAGCGCCCGGCTCAACATTCGAGTCACCGCCGCCTGATTTGTGTGTTTGCTTTCCCACCAATGACCATCGCCGGGACCTTCCCAGTCGGTCGCATCGGGATCGTGCACCCAGACTACTCGTCCGGGATAAATCCCCTTGGCAATCCCTATCGGAGCGTTTGCAGCAGCCTCCTCCGCCATGACTACCGGCTCTGAGGTAACGCTTTGTGCCAGCCATATACATCCAACCCCCAGAAGAACCAGCATCACGCACCATATATATCGCGACTGGGTAAAATGACGTTTCGCTTTGCGCATGGCCGTGATGGAGCCAAATGCGCCCATAAGCCAAATCACCAGGCCCGATGCCAGGGGGAATGCCGCCTGCTGACACGGATACGTCGCCCGGGAAGGCTTGGGAATCACGCGGATCAGGAACCATACCAACGCCAACACCCCCCCAATGGGAAACAGCCAGCTAAGCCACGGACGTATCCTCGTGAGCTTGCGGGACTTATGTTTCGTCGAACAGACCGGTCTCGTTTCTGGTTTTCTTTGCTCTAGCATGATTGATCCTCACAATTTCTGCAACAGAAATTACAAAACAAACCCAATTATAGCACATTTTGGGAAGGCTTGTAAAGTGTTGTGAAATCATAGGTTATGAAACTGATGGGATTTACGGTTTCTGATTTGCACCGCACGCACGGTAGGCACTATATAGTAAATGTAAGAATTGTGAGGTAAAATACGTCGGGTTTTGTTTACACCGGGCACAAAATGCCGTAAGTTATTTATTTGCAAGAGGTTACATTTGCAAGCAAGATCGTAAAAAAGTGTGTTTTATTTTTATCGGATAATTGTCTATATAAATAAGGTATAGGGAGGGAATTTAGATAATAATCTCACGAATGCAGGTGGGGTCATACACGAAAGAAGGGAGTTACATTTATGGCGGTGGATGTCAAGCAGATAGGCGAGAAGGTGGCCAAGGAGAGCGAGGTTCTGGAACGGATCCGCGGAGAGATCCGGAAAATCATCGTGGGTCAGGAAACCCTGATAGAAAGGCTACTGGTCGGATTGTTATGCAATCACCATGTCCTGATCGAGGGAGTCCCGGGATTGGCAAAGACACTCTCGATCACGACATTGGCGAAAACGATTCAGGCCAGGTTTCATCGGATTCAGTTTACGCCCGATCTACTGCCGGCGGACCTGATCGGGACCTTGATCTATAATCCGAAGACGGGAGATTTTAGCACCAAGAAGGGTCCCATCTTCGCCAATATTATTCTGGCGGATGAAATCAACCGGGCGCCGGCCAAGGTACAAAGCGCCTTGTTGGAAGCGATGCAGGAGCGACAGGTAACTATCGGAGATGAAACGCATAAACTGGATGAGCCATTTATGGTGTTGGCGACACAGAATCCTATCGAACAGGAAGGGACGTATCCATTGCCGGAAGCCCAGGTGGACCGTTTTATGCTCAAGCTGAAGATCACCTATCCAAGCAAAGATCAGGAAAAACAGATTCTCCGGGCTATGGCAACGTCCAATCCGCATTTGGAAGTGGAGCCTATTCTACAGCCGTCAGATATTGTTCGACTGCGGGAACTGGCTGACGAGATTTACATGGATGAAAAAATTGAGGATTATATCGTAAATATAACTCAGGCTACGCGTACTCCGAAACAATACAGGCTCGATATCGAAGATTTAATTCTTTATGGCGCTTCTCCGCGGGCGACGATATTTTTGACCATGGCCGCCAAAGCGAACGCCCTCCTGGAAGGTCGGGGCTACGTCACACCACAGGATGTAAAAACGATTGGTATGGACGTGTTGCGTCATCGAGTGATTATCAGTTACGAAGCGGAAGCCGAGGAAAAAACTTCGGAAGATATTGTGCAGCAGATTTTCAACACCGTAGAAGTACCATGATCCCCAAAGAACTCGCTAAAAAAATACGTTACCTGCAGATCCACACGAGTAAAGCGGTCAACGACGTGTTGGCCGGTCAGTATGAAAGTGTGTTCAAAGGCCGGGGGATGGAATTCGATGAAGTACGAGAGTATCAACCGGGGGACGATATCCGTACGATCGACTGGAACGTCACGGCGCGGGTGGGGCATCCGTACGTAAAGCGGTTCGTGGAAGAGCGGGAATTGACGGTGATTTTCCTGGTGGATCTGTCGGCGTCCGGGGCGTTCGGCAGTGTGAAGCAAACCAAGAATGAAGTGGCCGCCGAACTTTGTGCGCTGCTGGCGTTTGCGGCGATAAAAAATAACGACAAGGTGGGATTGATTGTATTTACCGATCGAGTGGAGATGTTCATCCCGGCGAAAAAGGGCGTGTCGCACGTCTTGCGGGTCATCCGGGAATTGTTGTATTTTAAGCCTCAGCAGGTTCAAACGGATATCGCCGGGGGATTGGATTATCTGGGGCGGGTTATCAGCAAGCGCAGCGTCATATTTTTAATATCGGATTTTCAGGGCGAGGGATTTGAGAAACCGATGCGAGTGCTGGGGCGCAAGCATGATCTGGTTGCGGTCACGATCACAGATCCCCGGGAGATTCGGCTGCCCAACGTGGGACTGCTGGAACTGGAGGATGCGGAGACGGGAGAAATTATTCTGGTAGATACCTCCAGTGCCAGGATTCGCAAGCGCTATGAGAAACTAGGTTTCGAGCGGACGCAGCAGTTAAAAGAACTATTTACCTCCATGGGCGTCGATCAGATCACCATATCGACGGGTAAAGATTATGTGCGCGATCTGATACGCTTTTTCCTGGCGCGGGAACGAAGACGATAAAAAATGAAGAATTCTGAAATCAGAATAACGAATCAATGACGAAGTCCGAATAACGAATAAAGACGACTAATACATGTCCACGCAGGCGTGGACATGGCACCCGAGAAGAAGAATAGATACGTAACATGGGAGTGTATAAATGTCGGAAGAATTGAATTTATCGGTGCCGCCGCGAAAACATAAAGCGGCGGGTAATATTAATCGTGGACTGTGGATATTGCTCGTATTGGTTCTGGGCGTGGGAATTGCCAATATCGTACTCACCCTGAAACAGGAACGAACGGAAGCAAACCCTCCTTCCGGAATGTCGGCGGACTCGTTGAAAGATTTGGCCTTGAAGTTAGAGAAGGAAGGATTACGGTCCTCGGCGATACGCACGTGGCAAGACTATTTGGCCGAAGCCGTACCTAATCCGGAAGACCAGGCTAAGATCTGGTATCGCATCGGCAAGCTGTATCAACAGGACGAGAAATTCGAGGAGGCGCTGGCAAGTTTTTATCGTTCGGAAAGTTTAGCCCGGTTGGATGAACTTTCCGATGAGATCGGCCGCCGTACCCAGGAATGTCTGGAAGCGGCGGGGAAATTTGCGGCGCTGCGATACGAACTGAAGGATCGGGTAGATCAGAGTCAGGCGCCCGGGACCGCCGGAGAAGAAGTCGTGGCGGAAATCGGGGCGGAAAAGATCACGAAGGCACAACTGGATCAGATGATCGAGCAGGAAATCGACCGGCAACTTAGCCAGATGGCCGGGATATTGCCTCCGGAGCAGTTGAAACAACAAAAAGAACAGATACTCAAACGATATGCGAATCCGGAACAGAAGCTACAATTGCTGAATCAGTTTATCATGGAAGAGGTACTGTATCGACAGGCCCGGCAGGAGAAACTGGCGGAAAAGCCGGAAACGAAAGATCTGTTGAAAGATATGGAGAAAAAAGTGCTGGCTCAGGCCCTGGTGCAAACGGAAATGGCCAATAAGATCCATATCACGCCGGTGGACCTGCAGACCTATTATCAGGCCCACTTGAAAGATTACGTGCAGCCGGAACAGGCGCAAATCAGTCATATTCTGGTCGCAGATCAAGAAACGGCGGATACCGTCCTGAAGAAACTCCAGGCGGGGGGAGATTTCGCGCAGGCTGCCAAGGAATTCTCTCAGGATACCGCCACGAAGGAGATAGGAGGAGAGATAACCGGGTGGGTGCAAAAAGGGGGGTATATTACCGGTATCGGCCGA
>CAZNQT010000181.1:4188-8496 GCA_964574885.1 uncultured Pirellulales bacterium | reverse complement strand
AACATTTATAATCCGGGTGGCAGCCACCGAGTCTGCGAGGTGGATGGCGAATGTGACACAGTACCTGTTTTGAACCTTTGAATTTGGGAAATTTGAATTTGTTTCGGATTTAGAGTTTAGTATTTAGGATTTTTTACATGACGGGTGGCAGCCTCAAGCGAGTCCGCGAGGGGGATGCCGAATGTGACACAGTACCTGTTTTGAACCTTTGAATTTGAGAAATTTGAATTTGTTTCGGATTTAGAGTTTAGTATTTAGGATTTTTTACAAGACGGGTGGCAGCCTCAAGCGGGTCCGCGAGGTGGATGGCGAATGTGACACAGTACCTGTTTTGAACCTTTAAATTTGGGAAATTTGAATTTGTTTCGGATTTAGAGTTTAGTATTTAGGATTTTTTACATGACGGGTGGCAGCCTCAAGCGAGTCCGCGAGCTTGGGGGTGGATGGAAATCGGAGGCTCTATGAACGCGTACAAAACGACTCGACGGGAATTTCTGAAAACCACCGGTGCATCCCTGACCGTGGCAGCTTTCTATGGCTGTCAGAACCTGACCGGCGGCGGCGCTACAACAAATCGACCCAACGTGGTCGTCGTCTTTACCGACGATCAACGCAGCGACTGCCTGGGCTGTGCCGACAAACCGCTCTTAAATATGAAAACGCCGCACCTGGATCGGTTGGCCCGGGAAGGCGCCCTGTTTAAGAACATGTTCGTGACCACGTCGTTATGTTCGCCCAGTCGGGCGTCGTTTCTGTCGGGACTCTATGCGCACAGTCACGGCGTGATGAACAATTTCACCGATTATCCCAACGACCTGGCCAGTTACCCCCGGCGTCTCCAGGAAGCCGGGTATAACACCGCCTATATCGGCAAGTGGCACATGGGCGAACAGGACGACCAGAAACGGCCCGGGTTCGATTACTGGATCACCCACAAGGGCCAGGGCAAATACTACGACACTACCTTCAACATCGACGGGAAGCGGCAGGTCGTCAAAGGTTACTACACCACCGTCGTAACCAGGATGGCGACGGACTGGCTCAAAACCAAACGGGAGAAAAATAAGCCGTTTTTACTCATTCTCGGTCACAAGGCGCCCCACGGACCCTTCGTACCGGAGGAAAAATATCGACATATCTACGATCAGATCCCCATCCCCTATCCGGACAGCGCCTTCCATCTGGAAAAGAAACCCAAATGGATCACCGAACGGCTGGATACCTGGCACGGAATCTACGGACCCCTGTATGGATTTCGCAAACACTTTCCCGACCGCAGTAAGCAGGGCGTACAGAAGTTCGCAGAGTTCGTCCGGGCCTACGCCGGCACGATCAACTCGGTCGATGACAGCGTCGGCGCGGTCTATAAAACATTGCAGGAAATCGGACAACTCGACAACACGCTGTTCCTCTTCACCAGCGACAACGGTTTTCTGCTCGGCGAGCACGGCATGATCGACAAACGCACCATGCACGAAGAGAGCATCCGCGTCCCGCTCGTCGCCCGTTATCCCAAACTCATCGATCCGGGCACCGTCGTCGAACAGCAGGTGCTCAACATCGACGTGGCGCCGTCGATCGTCGATATCTGCAAGGCCCGACCGCTGGGAAAGATTCACGGCCGCTCCTGGAAACCGCTGCTCCAGGGTAAAACGAGCGGTTGGCGCAAGGCCTGGCTCTACGAATATAACTACGAAAAACAGTTCCCTTACACCCCCAACGTCCGCGGCGTCCGGACCGACGCCTGGAAATACGTCCACTATCCCCACGGCGACGGCGGTCCCGACCGGCACATGGCCGAACTCTATAACCTCAAGGAGGATCCCGGCGAGCTGAACAACCTGATCGCCGATCCGAAGTACGCCGCCGTCGTGAAACAACTCCAAAAGGAACTCAACCGGCTGCTCAAAGAGACCGACGCCCTGCCGGACAAGATGCCGATCGACGCAGGCGTCAAGACCGAACTGCCGGAAAAATCCATCCGGTGATACGCACAGAATCCACGTTTTTGGGCTAAAAATGGGGAAAATGGGTTTGTTTTGTAAAAAAGGGCTGTTGCGTCTGGGCCTACCTTTAAAGATAGAATTGTCACGCATATCCCTAGTTAATGTACTGTTTTCAGTACTGATAGTCCGTTTTTAATGAATCTGAATCAAGCTACCGATAGATACTAATACCCATACCCGGTGGTAAGGAAATGGAGATGACCAAAGGTATGCAGACAGTCAAATACATCACCAAGCGGATATCCCATATCAGTACCCTAATCCTGGCCGCGGTTATAGCCGTCCTGTTTGCAATCGGCGTATTGGCTAAATTCCATATATTGCCGTAATCGTTGCTTATCCTGGTGGTTTCGTTGCAGATACCTATTGTGGTTTGGCAATCACCAGCCGCAAGCTCGCAGACTCGCTTGAGGCTGCCACCCCTCTTGTAAAAAATCCTACATTCTAAACTCTAAATCCGAAACAAATTCAAATTTCCCAAATTCAAAGGTTCAAAACAGGTACTGTGCCACAGTCGCCATCCACCCATTGTTAATGCAAAAATCAAAATGTAAAATGGTGGTGTTCGCTTTGCTCACGGTTTTTTTAAAACCATGCTCAAGAGTACTTGAGCATGCCACCCAACAGCGCCGGCGTTTGGGGCTCCTTTGGCGATTTGAAGGCACAGGGTATTCGTCCCCCTCTTGACAGAGGGGGCTTACATCTCGGAGGCTGCTGCCCGTTGTAACCTAACAATTTCACCGCCGAGGGCCCGACATCGCTAACGCTATGCCGTGGCAGGCGCGGAGAGCGCAGAGAAAATAGACAATAAAAAAGGTCAAAAGGCACAAAATTACTTTTTTCTTGCTGGTAATTCAATAATACTTATTTATAAATGTATGCTTGAACGGTTACGCGATAACAGGAGATATAAATATGACTGAAAAATTGTGCATTAAAACACAGTTGGTATTTTGGGTGTGTTTTACCTTGGTGTACTGCGTGTTTGTGTCATGCAAGAAACAGGAAGAGCCGAACAGCAATACTGGAAATTTATCAACAATGACAAATGATGAAATACGGATTCTAGTGGATCGCATTAGTGAGGTTGAAGGGATAGATCCCAAAAATCCTCGATTGCAGGAAGACGAAATAGTCTCAAGCATTGTTATCTTAGGCGAAAGAGCTGCACCCTATCTTGTTAAGAAAATCACAGATGAAAGTCAAAGTAAATGTGCCAAGTGGTATAAAATAGGTGATGTTGCTCATGTGTTGTTGTGTGCGATCTATAAAAGATGTTGGCCATCACAGGAATTTGCCGATCAATACGAACTGGTAGGATCAGGTGTTTCTAAGGAGTACTCTGCTGACCAGCCTTACTTAAATTACTATAACAGATTATTAAGAACCGATGACTCTAAGAAAAATCAGGAAAATCGTGTCAAACTTCAAGAAGCCTGGCAAAAAACAGTTGCCGAAGAAATAGCAACAAGCAATAAATAATGAACTCAGCAGGCGTAGGCCGGATGTCTTCACGATTGGCCCTACTCGACGTTTCACCGTTGGGTTCAAGCCGGCGCCTATCGAAGGGATTGGTGATGTTCCTGCAAGATAAAACCAACGGTGGTTCCTTTATGTATGGATGAAATTGTCGATGCGGGTGAATAAACGGCGGGCACGGCCCGCCCTACGTTGATGTCGAAGCGGCTCTTGTGGGTGTGTCGGAATCGTAGAGTTGTTCGGAGATCGCCTCGACACGACGTAACGAGTGCGGTTCGATGTTAGCGCCTTTTTCGGCCTGCCAGAGTTTTCGCGACCACTCCATCAGAGACGGACTCAACAGACACACGGCCGGATGCCGGAGTCTGGCCTGGGAAGTCATCTGTCGTAATACCTGCTTATCCTCCTCCGCGAGTTCGAGCTGAGTCAACAGGTCTTCAAACAATAGGCGGGGATCGTCCACGATCGGTTTAAGTCGATGTTTGCGCTGCTGAAACCAATGCACGATCACTAAAGCGGCGATCATGCCGACAAGGCCCGTCAGCATCAGCCAGAACAATACCTGATGCTCGGTGGAGCTTTTGGCCCAGCTTTCCCGAAACTGTTGACTAAAGGACGGCTCTTCGGTCGCTTCGGCGGCTTTTGACAATATTTGCATCCAATTCTCAATCCACATAACTTCTCTCAATATTTCGGTAGCAATCATGCCACGGCCATCCTGGCCGTGGTCGGTCACGAACTCGAGTTTGCACGGCTGACACAGCCGTAGCACATATACTTAAACACTGCCGCCCATTACACGGTTGTTTGGTTTGGGCGTTCG
>CAZNQT010000181.1:0-4088 GCA_964574885.1 uncultured Pirellulales bacterium | reverse complement strand
GTGGCACATATACTTAAACACTGCCGCCCATTACACGGTTGTTTGGTTTGGGCGTCCGTCCCTCGCTTACCAGCGGGGGTTAAAATATCCTGTCACGAACTCAGGTTTGCACGGCTGCCACAGCCGTGGCACATGGCAGGTGATCCGCCACCCACTGGGCGCTGGTGCGATGCTGTGGGCGCGCATCGGCAAGCATCTCGTCGATGGCCTGCTGCGCCGAGGCTACCTTCCAATGCAGGAGGGCCTTGATCGCATTGGCCCGCACTCGGTTGTTTTCATCCCAGACAAACCGGGAAATTTCCGTGGATGTTTCCCGCGTAGCGGTCCTTTCCAGGGCCTCAATGGCATTGGCGCGTACGCGGTTGTCTTCGTCCGACAAGGCGGTTAGCAATTGAGTAATAATTACCTTCGGTTTCTGTCGGCTGTCGGCCAGGGCGGCGGTGGCACAACTGCGAACTTTATGATCTCGATCCTGAGCGAGTTCTATAAATTCGTCCACGTATTCATCCACGCATCCCAGGAGTCGTGCCCATCGTATGGCTCGGAGCCGCTGGGCAGCGGAAATATGCCGTGCTTTTTGGCGCCAACGAGCGTGAGCCTGGGGATCAATTTTATAGACCGCTCGTCCCGCGGCCAATTGCGAGGCCGCCGGCAGACGATCGAATATCTCCCAATACCGGTCGAACGCCATCTCCTGGAGATACTGTTGAGCCATTTCGTGCAGTTTCCCACTACCCAGGGAGAACTGTTCGAGCATAATTCGATGGAACTGAGGCCAATTCTTCTTACGCATCTGCAGGGCCGCCATGACGGCAGTGGATTCCGAATCCGATCTCACGAGTCGTTCCAGGGATTTTTTGGCAATCGCCTCGTCCATCCGTGTCAGGGCCACAATCGCTTTGAGGCCGGCAGCGAAGTTTGCCTTCTCGGCCACGGTACTGAGATAGAGGGCTTTGTCCGAGTCGGTTACCTGCAAGCGACGCACGAGCGAGACCAGGGCCTGCTGGGCGCGCGGCGTCATCCGCTCCGGTCGAAAACGCTCGGGGATGAGCCAGCGTGGCTGTCGGACTATTTTTAATCCCTGCAATATCGTTTTGTTCAACTGTCGGGAACTTTCCAGGGCCAGTCGGGCCAGATAATCCGCACGTTGATGGGTGGCGATCGCCCGTGCCGCCGTCACCCGCAGAGACGAGTGTGCTAACGCCGATACACAAAACGACACGACCTCCGGACGATCATAGGTGAGTAAAATCTGTCGGATGTTTTTACCGATGATATGATAATTTTCCAGCCGGTCTCGCCAAAATGACGGTTGGTTCGCCGCTACCGCCTGCATAGCCGCCAGAATCGCTGCCACCTGATGATGCACTTTAAAATCATCCAACGCCTTATTTAAGGCAGAGAGCAACAGCCGTTTGTGACGCGGATCCACTTTCGGGGAATGCCTTTTTGATAGTGGGTCATCAAGCTCCTTCGACAAACTCAATAGTACATCGCCGGCCAGTTGACTAACCTGCCGGTCCCGATCCCGCAGCATGGAAGAAACCACCTCAACCAGGGGCAGGTATCCTCCTCGACGGATGATGGTCAGGGTGTTCAGGCGGATCTGCGTCTCGTTTGAGCGGGCGCCGTGGTAGAGGCCGCCATAGAGCGAACCCACTCGTTTAGCGAGCACTTCCTGAGTTTGAGACGGGAGTTGATGATACTGCTCGATGAGTTCGAGGGTGGCGGCGGATATACCTCGATCCAGAAGGGTCTCCAACAGGGCGGTCCGGTAGGGCTCTTCCGCCCGCCGCCAGGCCAATAACAAGGCCTGGTCCACCGAGCGGTTCTCACTCCGAGCCAAATATTCGTATATCTCCTGCACCTGAATCATACCTTTTATAAGTATCGGAGTCCTATAACAAAACGGTTCAGAAATGAGGGCGATTCTTCGCAGGAATTTGTAAAGCATTAAATATACAGAACTTACGGCATAACTGGATGGAGTAGGAATTTGTATTTGTATCGCCGGCGTCTCGCCGGCATAGTACACTCTTGCCGCCAAGATGGCGGCGGTACGTCTCGCCAAACCACGGCCAGGATGTCCGTGGCACTCTAAATTACCATGTACGGAACTTACGACATGAATGGGACGTCCTGCTAATTCCTGAGAGCGGCGATAAATTCATGACATAAGGAAGGCATCTGTACAACACAGAAATAGGTAAAGACGATGACGGCGACGAGCAAACCGACGGCAAAAATCCAGTGGGCCTTGAGAATTCGGGCGGCCTGGGGGGATAACAGTTTCGGCATGACGATGAACAGACCCAATCCCACCCAAAGAGCCTGCAGTGGGGTCAGGACCAAGCCGTCCATGATCGCGGAGGCTTTGACCAGGGAGACGGGGCTTTCTTTGAAGCAGAAGACGATGATCATATTAGTGCCGACGAAGAAAATCAGGAAGAGCCGGAACTGCCATTTCCAGGCGAGCTTTCGGTTGAAGGCCGGGAAACAGATGCGACAGGAATCGGCCAGGAGGCGAGGCCAACCCGCCAGTTGGCCGATCTGAGTTGAGGTTAGGGCTGCGGCCCCAGAGAGGATAAACAAAAAGCCCCAGCGACTGCCAAAGATTTGCGAAAGGGTGATCGCTACTTTCGGACCTTTGGGGGCCAGTTCTTTCGGGCCGAGAACGCCGGCGCCGGCGATTAAAAAGGCGCTGGTGATGACAATCCCGAGAACCATCGCCATCGAGGCGTCGGTATAGAGCACACGGCACCAGCCTTTGATTTTTTCGGCGGTCGATGGGGACATGGATCGCAACCAGTTCAGATCAGCGGCTTTGCCGTAGCCTCGCCCCGCCGTCGCCCCGTACCCGGCGCCCATGACCCAGTAGGTGTACCAGACCTGACTGGCAAACCCACCGGCGCCCCAGCCGATCAAAGGCAGGATTTCCGACCAGGGATTTTTTCCCGCTCCCTGCTGTTGAGCCCAGTCGGGTACATTATTGGGGATTTGAAATCCCAGACTCTTGACTAATTCCGTCAGTCCGGGGAAGACCTGAACCGCCACATACAGAACTCCCACCACAATGACCACGACAAAAATACTCATGACGATTTTCAAGACGTCGAAGATACCGGACCAAACCACCGCCACGGCGAAAAAAGTCACCGCCCAGCCGCAGAGCATCGGCATGTGCGGGGCCCATGATGGAGGAACGATACCATCGGGAATAAGATTTTCGATAAACACACCCGCCGCCGTCGCCAGGGAGCCGATGGAAAACGTGGCGGCAATGAATTGAATGATGAGCACCACCCAGACGGCCCAGGAACGAGGTCCCGGCATACGGTTGAGCATGTCGATCATGCCTTCGCCGGTACAGACGGTATAGCGGGCGCCGCTCATGCCGATCCAGAATTTAAGGAAAATGCCCAGGACGACCGCCCAGAGAACGCTAATGCCTAAAATCGCACCGGTACGAGTAGCGAGGATGACTTCGCCGGAACCGATGTATTCGGCACACCAGACGAGCGAGGGTCCCAGCATAGCGATAACAGCCAGCCCGACGGGGGCTTTTTTTATGATCGACTCGGAATTTATACTGGTGCTGCCGTCCATCATAGAGAGCGAAACGTAGAGGGTTTTTTACATTTCGAGGCCGGAGAGATCGTACTGGATACGCGGCGGGGGTTTAATGAGTTTGGGTTCGGGGATTTTAACGCGTTGGCCGAGTTCTCCGAGACGACGGGCCAAACCGGGATAATAAGGATTAATCATCAAGGCCTCGGTAAGACTGCTGACTTCCATCTTAGACTGCCCTTTGGCTTTGTAAAAATCCGCCAGGGCGATCGAAGGAACGGCATTGTCGGGTTCGACTTCCTGGGCCCGTTTGTAGAGCAGAACGGCCTGGTGGTCCATCCCCTTATCGGCGAAATCTTTGGCGATGGTCAAGATATCACAGGCCAGGCCGTATTTGTTTTTACAAAAAACCTTACAGGCCTGAACGGATTCATCAATGCGACCCTGACGGTGCAGGGCGCTGATAAGCGCCAATTGGGCCAGTTCCATCGAAGGAGCAAAGCGTATGGCCACTTCATATT
>CAZNQT010000180.1:0-8558 GCA_964574885.1 uncultured Pirellulales bacterium | reverse complement strand
TTAACGGTCATCGCACTTTCCGGGACGTAGAAGCGCGACATGAACTCCTGTTTCTTATTCAAGTCCGACAACTGACGTCTGGCGGCGAACTCCCGGATTGATTCCAGTACCGTTGCCTCGTTACCCAGAAAATCGCAATCCAGGCTGAGGATCACTTTGGCCTGTGAATATTTCGGGATCCATTCGCCCTCCTGACCGAATATTTTACGCCAGGCCTTGCGCTGCGGGCCATTATGTATGGTTTCATATATGAAGTGTTTTACACTCGGGCAAGCCTGTTGAAATTTTTTAATTATTTCTCGTTCGGAAGGACCGAGAAGGGAGCGAGTGAGCAAAACAGTTGATTTTGCAGATTTAAGCGCAGTAACAATCTCCTCGTCAAGTTCTTTCCAAGTTTTGTTACCTTCACGTCTCGGGATTCTTAAAGTGAGCCTATCCGGATCATAGAGCGACAGGATGGACGCCTGCATCTGGGCGGAACTGGCCCCGCGATTGATGGGATGATCGGGATTGCCCTCGATTTTGATCGGCCGACCGTCCACGGTTTTAACGAGTATGCCGTAGGGGAACGATCCTTCGGTCCAGGTCGAAGCATAATACAGGACCTTCCCCGGCTGTTGATATTCCGGTCCGGTAGCCCGGCTGACAATTTTCCGTGCCGGTTTGCGTTTACACCCGGGGATACCCAAGGCCAGCGCCGCCGATGCGCCCATGACCTTTAGCGCCTCCCGTCGATCCAGATGCCCTACTTGTTCCACTACTTTATTCATTACAAATTGTCATGCAGAACGAAGGTCCCGCGGGCGATCCCAAGGGACCGCCCCTAGCATTCTTGTTCGTTCATCGATGGCAGGTGCTGCAATCGGTACTTGCCCAGGTACTACCGGTTCCCTGCCAGCCAGGCGGCGGTTTCTTGCGATGGCAGTCCAGGCACCACCCCATCTTCAATCCGTACTGCCGTTTCACCCGTTCCATTCTTTCGATATACCCGTGGCAATCGGCGCAGACCAAGCCCGAATTCAGATGTCGGCTGTGATCGAAATACACAAAATCCGCCAGATCATGTACTTTGACCCATGCAATCGGTTTTTTAACCAGCCAGTGTTGTAAGAGTCTGGCGATATCCGGTTTTAGGCGTCCCTGGGAATCTTTGTTCTGCACTTCCTTATGGCAGTTCATACAGATCGCCACGGAGGGAATCGCTACATGGGCCTCCCGATCGACGTTATAATGACAATATCGACACTTGATCTGCAAAGTTCCCGCGTGCAGTTGATGGGAATAATGAATGGGTTGTTCCGGCGCGTATCCCGCTTCGACGTTAGCCGGCCACAACGCATAAAGGCTGAAACAGACACCGATCACCGTTGCCAGGAGAATCACCCCCATAAGGGTATGGACGCGTCGATCAAATTGTTTGCTAAATATGCCGGCCATACGTCAGATTAGTTGTTATCTCTTTGGTCATATTACAAGTTACGATACTTATGTTAATATCCTTTTGTTGAGACAGCTAGAATATCCTAATTAGTTCCTGTTGCGGAAGGAATGTCACCCCTGCGCAGGCAGGGGGCCACGATTCCGAAAGATGCGTTTCGTATCGAAATACTGGATTCCTGCTTTCGCAGGAATGACAAAAGCTGTTTTCCGCAACGGATACTAATTAGTATATATTAGGGGTTTGGCTAAGGTCAAATCACTTTTTTAGAAAAATTTTACGCCCTATGCAATGATTCCTCTTCAGCCCCTTGTCAGGCCAGATTTTAGCGATACTCCTTCACACGCGTAGTCGATAAAAGCGGAAACGATACATTTAGAGCCAGGCGGCTAGAAAAACGGTGTTTATTGCTGCTATCATATCGGTTGTGGTGTTTAAAAATTTTCATCCTCCGGTATGATTTGTCATTCGATTAATTCGAGTGCTCCAGCATCTCTCGATCCTTTCGGTTTCCTTCCCGTGAAATCGCGCAGGAACGGGCCGTCAAACTGCCAGGCGTACAGTTCCCGGATATCGGTTTTGGCGTCTTTAAGAGTTCCGAGCGATATCCGTAGAAATTCAAGCGTTCCTTTTAGGTTCTTACCAACTGGCGTTCCGCAAACAAAAAGATCATTGTTATTATGAATGGATTCGTTTCCGATTCCGGGTCCCGAATTATCCGGCTTCCCATCAATATAAATCATGAGAACTTTCTCGGAGCGGTCGGCTTCTGCGATCACGTGATGCCACTTGCCATTGTTAATTCTTTTTTTACTTATCAATTCGGCTAATGCTCCCGGTGCTTTTACGCGAAAGTTCAACTGACCCGAACCGTTAATGGCCAACTCATAACCCGAGTCGGCCATTTTGCGGACCAGAATACAGTTTTTCGATTTTGTCTGTAAATACGCTTCGATACAAAAATTGGAATCCCAGACCTGAGGACTTTTAAAATCCCTGCCTGATACTATCCTATCCTCTTTCTGTCCGTTCTTATCCCAGCGAAATCGAATCGGTATAGTTAAAGTTTGATTTAATTTACGGTTCGGACATACCGCGTACTGGTTTATTCCGTTAAAGGTGCAGGCTCCCCTGGTCCAGTCTTCCAGCGGACCGGCCACGTAATTTTCTTTAGTGATATTTACTCCAGTCAAAGGAAACATGGGCTGTTTATAATACGTATCCCGGGTATAATAATAAGGCGTCAAATACCAATGTTCATCCATGATCCGGGTCGGATCATTTCCGGCGGGGTAGAAATTCCACTCGCCCACCGTGGCATACAAAGGCCAGGGAACAAAACATTTTACTCCCCGATCCCTGGCCGGTGAATCTTCCGTCAGGCTGAAGTCATGGTTTGCGGGATCTTTCATAACGGATGTGGAAGCGACAACGCCCAGATCGTAAGCAATTGATTTTACATCTTTCAGCACCTGTCGGCAATCTGCAAAGGTTTGATGCCATTTGCCGGATGATTTGAAAGATCCGTATTTCGCCATGATATTATGAAACACATTATGGGTAAATGCATTGGTCTCCAGGGCGTAATTGGTTTCGACTTTCCCCGCATCCCGTTCATTGCCGTCCTGAAGAGTTTTAGCCGGTTTAGTATGCCAGAACACCCAGGCGCCAATACTATCCCAGATATTTCCCAGGAATTTGTTCCGCCCCGCCTGGGGCGCCTGGCGTCGGGTGCCTTTGACGAAATTGTAAGCGGTATTGTTGAAGAACATATTCTGATAGCTGATGATCTCCTGGAACATCGTGGTGGCGCCATGCGGGCTGCGGACGTCATGGCTCAATCCCCAGCCAATGTTATTGAAGTAGTAGTTCTTGAAGGCGCCGTCCAGATAATACGCCATACCAAACCGGGCGCCGCCGGGCGTTTTGGAGGTTTTATCCGACATCCAGTGGTCGTAGCGAAATCCTCCCGGATTCCCGGAGACATTGTTAAACACATACGCGTAACCGCCCTGCCAGGTTTCAATATTGCCACAGTCATCGCCCGTACGTATCGAGTCCGTTACCTTGTTCTGGTAAATAAGGATGCGGGTAAGGGGGCAGTCTCTGACATTGCTGCTAATTTTACCGCCGCGGACATTGATGCCGGCGTGCCAGGCGCGTTCCACAACGTTCCCCGCGATTTCCAGAGTCTCTGCGTTATCAACGTTGATGGCGTTCGCTGCTCCCACCCGAGGCGAACGCAATCCGGTGCGGTAAAGGTAATTTCTGAATATCTTTACATCGAAAAGGTGTCCGGCCCGGTCCGGAAGGGTATCCCCCCACAGCAGCCCCTCTTCAATACTGATGCCGTGGTGATCGGTCTCGCGGAATTCGCAGTCGCGCACGATTATATGGTCAATCCGATCACCCGGATTAACGGCTTTCATCATCACGCCATTGTTGATATGTTCGAATCGGCAATTTGCGACCGTAATATCCTCGGCGGATCCCCAGACCCGAATAGAAGCCGGATAGAGGTATTTCTTAAGCTTGAATTTCTGTGAATATAACCATGGAACCTCGGTGAGGTTCCAGGAGACATTAGCGAACCGGAATGTCAGGCCGCTTATAACGATATGGTTTTGCTCCGTGAGATCGATAAGCGTAGTCTCTTTTCCCGCTTCGATCATCGCCGTGTTCGGATTTTGTCCTTTCGGCAGGATGACGTGAAGCCTTCCACCCTTTCCTTTTTTTTCAAACCAAAATTCCCCTTCCGGATCGTCAAGGTAATGCGGTTTATCTTCCAGGTAATATCTGTGGTTTCTGCTGATCACGCGCGATTTCGCGCTGCCCAGGTATCCTTCAAAACCAAGTGCTCTTTTTTCGGCATCGAATCCCTGCACATAAGACGGATACGGGGTGCCGTCCACCCAACCAAACTCCGCCCAGATAATCGCACCCATATAAAGAATTTTCGATCCGGTGATATGCTTCGTATCTTTTCCCATGGCTAGGATTTTTCCGCTCTTTTCGGCTTTCATCGTCAGATGAAAATAGGGATGCCCCGGATTATCCCAGTGCCACCATTGGCTTTTCACATCCTCCGGATCAGATACTTTCCAGTTTGGCATTCGCGCCAGAGGGATGCGGATTATTTTATCATTTTTTGAAACGGTACTTCCTGAGGATTCCACGAGATAGAGGGTGCGCGGCGCGAAATCGAGATCGATGAACCAGACTTTGCCCGGCTCAGGAATATCCTTATTCTCCGCCCCTTTTTTCCATCCACCCGTGATTCGGTAACCGCCGGAGATAACGGCTTCCCCTTGCCCCCAGGCAGGATCGCTTGTCAGGCGGATCGGATTTCCCTTCCGGCCCGATTCCGGAGCGTTCAATGTGCCCCGGTAGTACACTCCGCGTTTGAAAACGTACGTGTGAATCCCCTGACAACGTTTCGCATTTGTCGTGGCCTGCGGATCCCAGGGATGGTGTTTCCAGGGCGTATTCTTCGTCAAACCGTTGTTGGCGTCTCTCCCTGCTTCATAATCAATATAGCGAACGGAATCTCCTTTAACAAATTTGAAGGGCTGCGGCGACCACTGAATGTCGCCGGTGGAAGAAATTTTGGCATACGTTTTCTGCCAGCTATATTCTTCCGCACTCACCCTTAGATCCTGGAGGACAAATAGAACCACAACGACGGAATAAAGCCATATCTTCATGCTCTTCACCTAATAGAAAAATCCTTTTCACATTTCGGGAAACCAATAAGTATTCATAAAGAATCGACTATTCGAATACTTCTACTTCACTCAGCGGATACCAGCCGTCCTTTGTTCTTCCCGCGATAGCTAATTTGATTATCGGTTTATTTGGATCCTCATCCACCACGCCAATTGCCAGGCGGTACTTACCGGCAGGCATGTCCGTCGGCAGTTTAATGCGGTCGGCTACTTCAATAATATCGCCCGGCGGAAGTTCCGGCGGTTCCCGAAGAAATTCCTCCGCGAATATGTCAACCGAACCAGGCATCCATTTTTCGACGGTAATATTCCCCACAAGGACCTTGGCGTATTCCCGGTTGTTTGTGAGCTTATAGGCGAGACGATAAGGCCTATAGCAGGGCGCTGAACCTACGTTTTGCCAATTCATCTCAAGTTTAAAATATGTACCTTTTTTCACTCGTCCGGGATGCCTTAGTTCCGTGAGGATAAGGCGATACCCAAGCCGTCGTAGAAAACGTTCGATCTCGTACCGTACCTTCTCACCTTCCGGTAGCGGTGCGGATTTATTGTTAAGGTATGAGCCATGGAAAGCCAGCGCGTAGTTGAATATATAGCGCAGCGACCAGTCTTCCTTCACCCAACGCCGCATCTCCCAGCAGCTCTCCCAGGCAACCGGAGCTGTTTTCCAGACATCTTGTACGCCCGAACTCTCGACAAGCTGCAGATATGCATTACGCATGTGGCACCAGTTCTTCGAGAATCCCCCCATATCGCCGAGGCAATCGGCGCGCCATCCAACGCCGCGTTCGGCCGCATAGGTCAGGCATTCACGACCGCCGATGAGCATGAGCAGGGTCGTCTTGCGAAATGCATTCACATAAGCGTCGATTATTTTCTTGCGGTTCTCCATCGTGGGCATTTTGCCGGTCTTTGAACTACTCATGTGCCACTCGCCCCACCAGCCGACGGTTCCCAGGTCAATGTGGTCGATGTCCGGATGCCCGTCATAGCGAATCCCCAACCGTCTGATGAAATCCAGATGCATATCCAGCACCTTCGGATCATCAAGGTCGGGGATTGTCAACTCCTTCTGATTCCCATGGTCCACGGTAAGTATTTTACCGCCTACTTTTTTCAGCCAGTCTGGATGATAGGGACGTCCTGCTCTGGTAGAGCAGCACATCACACGAAACGCGAGACGCTGGTTCGCTATCCGGGTCTCGGCGATAACCTTGTCGAGGAAATCATAATCGATCTTGCCGGGCCGAGGCTCCAGAGTTCCCCATCCCCAGCGCGCATAGTGGATAGTGGAGGGTATCCAGTCGGGCAGATTCCCATCCTTAACGCGGGTTCTATGAAATGTCTCCCAACCGATACCTGGATTAGCCAACAGCTCGTCGGTCTCCTCGGGAACGACCGTCACGATTTCAGAGTTTAGAGAGGACTCCTTGCCCAAAGCTGTGGATTCCAAAATCAACAGGATTGCGTATCCAAGTACCATCGCGATACATACAGAGGTTATTACACTTTTCATTACCGCCTCCCGATAATAATGGTGGCCCGCAGGTAAACCGGGGCTTTTGCCCACTTCCCCCCGCCGTAGCAATGGACCATACGAAAATTTGTCAGAAAGGTCCTTATGGTATTCATATTACTAGGATAATATAATCAGCCTTGTGTGACAAGTTAGGAATAGGCGTTGAATTCTCAGATTTTTCAGGGTAAATTAATGGCGATGTTGCTATAGGATACGAAATATACGAAACTCTATGTTCTTACCGAGTTGCTCGTGGCCAAGTTAAGTGTAATTGATAGTTGTGTTTGCATTGCCTATCTTTTATTAGTCTTTAGCCTCGCGGTTTTGAGCGCCAGACGACAGCATACGAATGAGGATTTCTTTTTAGGCGGCAGGAGAATGAACTGGGCGGTCGTGGGGATTTCCCTGTTTGCCACCAGTTTCAGTTCGATATCTTTTCTGGGACTTCCTCAACGGGGAGCGTACCAGGATTTCAGCTTCTACCTGACGATCCTGTGCATTCCGCTGGTGATCACACCCATATTGTGGTGGGTGTTCGTACCGGTCTATGTTCGGCTGAAAGTCAGCAGCGGTTATGAATATCTGGGTCTGCGGTTTGGGATGTCGGTTCGACGAATCGGATCTCTGCTTTATTGCTTCTATGCCCTGGGATGGATGGGCGCTATGCTTTATGGGATTGCCCTGACCCTGCAAATCGTGATGGGTCTGAATTCGGGTCAATATTACGGGGCATTGATCGGCGTGGGGATCTTTGCCACCGTCTATACGGCATTGGGCGGCTTGCGGGCCGTCATCTGGACGGATGTCATGCAGGCAGTCGTGCTGGGAGGCGCGATTGTGCTGATCTTATTTTTAGCCATCGGTCGTATCCAGGGCGGCTGGTCTGAATTTTGGGATATTGCAACTGCGCATAACAAGTTTCAAATGTTTCATCTCGACGCCAATTTGTTAGCGAAGGAGAATTTTACGGATCGTAACTCCGTGTTTACCGCCGTGGCATTTGGATTGTTTATGTACCTTCCCGGCTACGCCGTTTCTCAAAATATGATCCAGCGTTACGTCTGTGCGGGTACTCTTCCAGCCGGACGCGGCGTGGTGCTTCTCAGCGCCGTCATCAACGCAGGATTGGGATTTTTATTCCTCTTGGTAGGTACGGCGTTATTCGCCTATTACAACCAAACCGGCATGGCGGGATTACCAGAAAAGTCTGTGGAGGTGGTATCGGAAGATCAAATCATGCCCTATTTCGTAGCCCAAGAACTTCCCGGCATCGGACTGGTGGGGCTCATTTTGGCAGGATTATTTGCGGCGGCCATGAGTACCATCGACAGCGGGATCAACGGAGTAACATCCGTTATCATATACGACTGGTTTGCGGGCAGGGAAGTGCCTGTTAAAGTCAGCCGCATCTTCACGGCAGGATTAGGACTTCTGGTGATCGGCGCCGCCATTCTGGCCCCGGTATTCGGAGATACGGTGATCGAAATTATTACCACGATAGCCGGTACTTGCCTGGGAATGTTGTTGGCTATTTATTTGCTGGGATTATTATCGCCAAGAACAAACCTGCCGGGTGTGCTGATTGGTTTTGCGACGGGACTGGTCAGCCTTGTCCTCATCTGGACTGGTACGGATATCCCTAAATGGTGGCTCGGCGCCTTTGCCATATTTCCCACATTTCTCGTCGGATGGATTGCCAGTCGGTTTTTTTCGGCGCCTCCCGAAACCGCCTTGAAACACACCCTGCTACGCCGGACAATCAGACAAAAGGAATTGTAACAAAATGAAAGTCGAACGAAGAAAAAAACGAAACATACGGATCGGTATCTTTGGCGTCGGATTTCATGCGTACTGGTCTCAATTTGAAGGCCTACTT
>CAZNQT010000179.1:0-8607 GCA_964574885.1 uncultured Pirellulales bacterium | reverse complement strand
GGGCAGGTATGTTAAAGTTGAGCCGCGAACAGTTTCGCGATCTGACCGAGCAGGGCGCGCGCTGGTGCGTGGAACAAGGCTACGGCTGGGAGGAGGACCTGGAGCGAACCGAAGAGGGAGGGTGTATTGGGCAGGCGGACGCTTCGAAGGTCAGCGATAAGGCCGTCGAGAGAGGTTACAGGCAGGTCGGTACGCTGGGTTCGGGGAATCATTACCTGGAGATTCAGGTCGTCCGGCCGGAAAACGTGTACGATGAGGAGGTTGCCGAGGCGTTTGGGATCGATCGCGAGAATCAAATCGTGGTGATGTTTCACTGCGGCAGTCGGGGATTCGGGCATCAGGTGGCGACGGATTATCTGCAAACGTTTCTAAAGGTCATGGGCAACAGGTACGGTATCAAGATGAACGATCGTGAGTTGGCGTGTGCGCCGCTGCAATCGCCAGAAGGTCAGAATTATTTTGCGGCGATGAATTGTGCGATCAATATGGCGTTTGCGAACCGGCAGATGATTTTACATCGGGTGCGGGAGGTGTTTGCGGACGTGTTCGGGAAATCGCCGGAGGATTTGGGGCTGCATCAGGTTTATGACGTGTGTCATAATACGGCGAAAATTGAAAAGCATACGGTGGGCGGCAGGGAACGGACTCTGCTGGTGCATCGCAAAGGCGCCACCCGTGCCTGCGGGCCGGGACATTCGGACCTGCCGGCGCGATATCGCAAGACCGGTCAGCCGGTGATTATCGGCGGCAGTATGGAGACGGGCTCGTATCTGTTAGCGGGAGTGCAAAGCAGCGAGCAGACGTTCAGTACGACGGCGCACGGGAGCGGCAGGGCGATGAGTCGGCGACAGGCGAAAAAACAGTTTCACGGCAAGCAGTTGAAATACGACCTTCAGGAGCGCGGGATTTATATTCGGTGCGTGTCGTTTTCGGGACTGGCTGAGGAAGCGGGCGCGGCGTATAAAGACGTGGATGAGGTAATCGACGCCACGGAAAAGGCCGGTATTAGTAAAAAAGTGGTACGTTTTACGCCCATCGGGAATGTAAAAGGATAATTCCTGTTGCGGAAAGAATGTCACCCCTGTGCAGGCAGGGGTCCCAAGGTATTCGGAATGCGTGGATGCCTGCCTTCGCAGGCATGACATAGTAGATCCGTCAGCTTGAGTAAGGTTTCAAGACTATATGCCGTATCGATACCGTGATGATATAGCGACGGCGGACGTGGCGTTTGAGGCGTGGGGCGGCACGCGGGAGGAGATGTTCGCCGCGGCGGCCGATGCTACGATGAATGTGATGGTCGGCGATCTGGAAACCATTACTTCCCAGGTCAAACGGATCCTGGAACTGGAGGCGGAGGATATCGAGTTGCTGCTGTTTCAGTTCCTGCAGGAATTTGTGTACTTCAAGGACGCGGAGCAGTTACTCTTGCGCTGCGCGAAAATAGACATCACCGCCAGGGGAGGGAAATTTTACTTACGGGCCGAGGCGGTGGGTGAAACTTTGGATCCCGGCAAACACGATCTAACGGTGGACGTCAAGGCGGTCACAATGCATCGGTTTTCGGTCACCGAGAGCAAGGAGGGCTGGCGGACAGGTGTGATTCTGGATATATGATTCCGTAAAAAAAGCCTGGCGAGTTCTTTTTTCTTAATTGACGCGAGATTCTCATTTATGTTTCCGAAATATTTTGGCGTAATATTTTTTTGCGTAGTACCGGGGTCTTTTGAATACATCAGCTATTTTTCTCTTATAATATCGAGTCTGTTCGTTTAAGAGCATAGAGTGATACAGAACATCCAAGACCACCTTCCGATTCAAGAGAAACACCAATTCGTCGCGAATTAAAAATTCAATAATCGATTCTACGGGAAGCCGCCGATAGGGATTGCGTTTTAAAACTTTGCACAGATATAAAATATACGATAAATAATCCTGAAACCGCACCACTTCCGTATGCCAGGGTTTCAGATAGATTTCATTAATTTCATCATGAATCAGCCCATCCTGGTTGGCTTTATCGTAGATTTGCGTACCGGGATATAACGTCAAGGGAAAGATGGATATGTCGGTTCCCTGCGGAAGAGATGCAGCAAATTTAAGCGATTCCTGTTTTGCCTTCGTGTCTTCATACGGATTATCCACAATCAAATGGTACTGGGGATACCGTATTTTTGATTTGAATCTATGAATCATTTCGATACATTGTATAATCGCTTTATGTAAAGCCGGTCTTCGGTAAATCTCCTTTAACGTTCGTTCGTTATAGGATTGAATGCCCACTCCGATATCATCCGTACCTGCTTCCACCATGTATTGTAGTTTCTCCACATCCATATCCAGAGGCGAAAACACACATCGTAAAGGCAGACGGATCTTTTCCCGGTATAACCTACTGAACTTTTTCACGTCCTGTCGGGAGCGTACGAAAAAGACGTCGTCTTTAATGGAGATTCTGTCAATAAAGTCAAATTTTTTCACCACGGATTCCAGTTCGCGGATTACGTTTTCCACACTTCGAGTGCGTACAAATTTACCTTTACGGCGGTATATTTTCCGCAGCGCATTATTGCAGCAATAGGTGCAATTGTAAGGGCAGTTGCGCGTAGTAATGATGGTGTAGGAAGATACATTGGTTCTATTGACCCTGCCTTCCGTCATAATCTGTTTTAAGTGATTCTCGGTCATTTTTACGATATGATTGCCGGTCGTGATATAGTGGGTGCTGAGGTCATAGTCCTGGAAGGGATATTTGTCGAGATTTTCCTCCAGCGGTCTGGCCTCATTGCGAATAATTTCCTGATTCCTGCGCAACCAGATATTGTTGACGTTATCTATATCGCCCGATGTTAATTTGTCGGCCAATTCCAATAAGGCTTCTTCGCCCTCGCCGATGCAGATCATGTCCGCATAATCGAGACACTCCAGGGGTTTTACGGTGGGATGAATCCCGCCCCAAATAATCGGAATGGCCAATTTTTTCTTCAGTCGTATGGTGGCATCTCTGACTTTAGGATAGTAAGCCGCCATTAAGGAAAATCCAATTAAGTCGGCATCCCGGCATAAGGAATACAAATCCTCCATGATGGATTCCGAATATGTCTGCCCAAAGCTCTGGTACGAAGGAGTAAATATCAAATCGACGCTATGGCCATTTTCCTTCAAATAAGCTGATATCACTCTTATGCCGTAGCAAACAGCACCGCCATAAGGTGAAATTAAAGTTATTTTGATTTTATCATTCATTTTAACGTTCGTATCCAATTACCCAATGAGCAACTTTGTCGTATAAAATATATTATAAAAAAACCGCTTCCCATAGTCAATCGGCATGGAAAAGGATTGATTAAACTGGTTGCAGCGATCTTTTAAGTCCGATATAGTACCAGGAAATCAGCGTTGCAGTAGTGGAAATAAGGAAGAGCCACGATGAAAAATGAAGAAATTCAGGAAAAGATAGCCAGTTTCTCCCGCTGGCACTATCAATTTGATTTGAGAGGCAATATTACCCCTATAGTCCGCCAGGACGTTATCAATCGGCACCAGCAACGAAAACGCTATTTCTTTGATCCTCTTGTGAAGTTCCTGGGAGGTTCTCTCGCCGGCAAACGAGTATTGGATCTGGGTTGTAATGCCGGTTTCTGGTCTTTACACGCCGTCTTACAGGGCTGCGCTCAGGTGGTCGGTATCGACGGACGTCAAATGCATATCGACCAGGCCAATTTTGTCTTTGAGGTGAATGAAATCGACAAGACCCGATATTCCTTCCACACCGGCAACCTCTTTACCATGGACATACAGTCCTTCGGCGAATTCGATATCGTCTTTTGCCTCGGCCTGATGTATCACGTCAGTAAACCCGTTGCCTTACTGGAAATCATCTCTGGTTGCAATACGGATCTGCTCATCATCGATACGGATATTACCCTGTCCGGACAATCTCAATTCAGCGTATCTCACGAAAGTATTGAGTACGAGCATAACGCCGTGGATTACGAACTTGTGTTACAACCGAGCCGTCAAGCCGTGGTCGATGTCGTAAGTCAGTTTGGTTATTCCAGCATCATTCTGAAACCGCAGTTCGAAAACTACGAAGGATCCGAATCCTACCGCGCCGGATACCGTCGCGCGTTCGTCTGCAGTAAACACTCCGACCTGAGCCGTTTTCCGGGAGAAACCGAACCGGTTGAACTCCCCCCGCCGGCAAAGCCCAGCCTGTTCCGCAAACTCACGCAGAAATTGTTAGCGCGATAATTTTATTGTTTCAAGCCGGAAAGATCGACTTCGATTTTTTGATTTTTTCGTAGTAATTCGTCCATGGTAAGCTGCGTATTATTGCGGGCGGCATCGCGCCCTAAAATGCAGATTATCGTAGAATCAACGCTTGCTTTCACCGTCGGATTGGTGTAATTGCCTTTAATGATATTTTGATAAAAGGTTTCCACGTTTCGATGCATCCCCTCGGCATAGATATTACTCGTCAGACCGCCCCGATAGGGTTTCCTATCGCTGTGGATCCACACTTTGTCGCCGTAGTTCGTTTCCAGATATCCTCGATATCCATAGGCGATGCATTGGATCGGATTATCGGTCATGTTTTTCAAGTGTTCGCCGGTATGGTTCATAATCATCCCGTCGGCAAACTGATAGGTAATCGAGTACACATCAGAGGTATCGCCGTGTTTGTTTTTTTTGCAATAGCGAGCACTACCCATCGCGCTAAGGGGAATGGCGCGGGCGATCCATATGGCGACATCAATAGCATGGACGTCGTAGCCGACGATTAAATCCCCGCCGATCGCGAGATCGTTTACCCAAACGTCATTTTTCAGACGGCTTTCAATCGTTTTGGTTTTGGGCGGGTCCTCCCAGCCGTCACTGGCACAGAATACGCGGATTAACGATATTTTTTCCAGGTCGCCTTGATGCACCCGCTTAATGGCTTCGATGAAATAGGGATCGGTACGGGTTTGAAAATCAACCAGAAAGACCTTTTTATTTTGGGTGGCTTTTTGTCCCGACTCCGCGACGGTGTGACAGCCAACGGTATCAATAGCGACGGGTTTGGGCATATACACGTGACATCCAGCGTCGATGGCCGCCGCCGTTTGCTCCGCTAAAAAAACCGGCGGCGTGATACAAAAAACCGCCTCCACCTTACTGGCCAAGAGCCTTTTATATCCCGCTAAGCCCGAAAAGCGACGCGAAGCAGGTACTTTGAGTTTTTGCCCGAAGGATTGCGCCCGGTCGCTAAAATAATCCGCTACCGCCGTGATTTGATACCCGCGGCGTTTTGAGAGGTATTCAGCAATCCACGAACCGCGATCCCCCAGCCCGATACAGCCAACCTGGACGCGTGAATTCGCCCTGAAACCAAACGCTATATCCGGCTTGACAATAAAAAAAGATGCTGCCCCCGCGGTCCCCGCCAGAAAACGTCGGCGAGTCATATTCGATGCAGCCACCTGCGTGGTACATTTTTTTTGTTCCATGCTTTTCTCCCTATCGTATTATTCTTAGAGTAAAATTGCTTACGGTTGTTTCCTGACATCCAGACAGATCAGTTCACCCATCGCGCTGCGTACATAGATTCTGCCGTTGGCCAGCACCGGCGCCGTCCAGCATTTGTCTTTGAGCACTTGCGCCGACGCCAATTCCTTATAATAGCGGGGCGTAGCTTCCGCGATGATTAAAATCCCTTTCTCCGTGAGCATAATGAGTTTTCCATCTGCCAATATAACGTTGCCGTTACCGAGGCCTTTCTTGTCCCAGGCCACTTTTCCGGTTTGAAACTGGACGCAATTGAACGCCTTGGCGCCGAAGCCATATACGTACCCCTTCCAGAAAATGATACTGCTAAGATGGGTGCTGATATGCCAGTTCCGCCATATCTGTCTGACCTTGCCGCGGCCTAATTGTAATAAGGCACTGCCTTTGCCCCGACCGCCGGTGACGAACATCTTATCGCCCATGATGATCGGATCGGGTACGTTTTCGTGACTCAGCCAGGGAATTTGCCATAATATTTTACCGGTGTCCGCAGTTACGCCGGTCATACCCTTAAAGGCGAATACCGCGATCCGCGTTTGCCCCTCGAGCGTATAGAGCACCATGGAGGCATATTGACTCTGATCTTTCCCATTCGTCCAGATAACGCTACCGTCATGCTTATTCAGCGCCAAGCCACAAGTACCGGCATTTAATAAGAGCATCTCATTATAGATCCGCGGCGAACTGGCATATCCCCAGTTGGGAGCTTTATAGCCCTCAGAAGCTAAATCCTTATCCCATACCACTTTACCTGTATCCACTCGTAAACAGAAAATCTTACCCCTTCGGCTGAACGTATAGACCAGATCCTCCTCCACGGTAGGGGTGGCGCTGGGCCCACCTTCATAGTTCTTCGGATCGAGAGGTTCATCGTAGGAATAGGTCCAAATCTCATTTCCCGTCACTGCATCCAGGCAATACACCATATCCTTGGTGTGGAGGCTAATTTTACCCTTCTCTTTACCGGTATTCCCCATAGTATAGGCTCGACCGTCACATACTGAGATCGAGGAAAATCCGATACCGACGTTCTTTCGCCATACTACATTTGGGCCGGTGATAGGCCAATTGAATTTCCAGTCCTTTTCCGAGGAAATCCCATTATGATTCGGCCCTCGCCAATAAGGCCAATCGTCACCCCTGAGAGATAAAGGGCCAGTCAAAAACATCGCGCAGAGAAATAAAAATAACGATGATTTGAGAAATTTGAGGATCGCTTGTTTAATACATATCATAATAGGAATATGGTAGCATAAAACGGATGAAATTCCAAATTAAATGCCATGCGTAACAGCGTCGTAGTGATTTTTAACAAATTTTATCGTCCTCTTTTTTTACCTCGGACCTCGGCGGCGATACGGATGTAAGTATTTGTTATTAAATGACTTACAGAGTATTTCGTCTTAAAATGAGTCCCAAAAAACTTAGGAACAAAATAATAATTTTTATATTGACCTGAAATCAACTTTAGTATAGTCTATATATAGACGGAAAAGTGGATAAGGCAGGTGTGATCTACGAGACATCGTAATATACATATATAACTGCAATTATATTTATATATATACCCGCCTGATCGAGCCTGCCTATAAAGCGTTGTGTGGGGGAAGCCGAACATTTGGTTCGGAAAAGTTGACATAACGAGTTCAAATTGAAATGTGTAGAGAGACCGGGTGTGTGTACCCGGAATGTGTATGCCTGGACTAGACGATGTAGTTGTAATGGGAAAAGCCCCGCAATTATGTATTCCTTTTTCTGGACGATTAACCGGTCCAGGCGGCGAGTGGTAATGTTGGTAAGCTTATAGTGGAGGACAAAATCATGAAGCGAACCAAAGGTTTTACATTAATTGAGCTGTTGGTGGTAATTGCCATCATCGCTCTGCTGGTATCGATCCTGCTACCAGCGCTGGGCCGAGCGCGCGAGATGGCCAATCGCGTCAAATGTGCCAGTCAGTTGAGAGGTTTAGGTAACGCTACAGCGATGTACCACAATGACTACGAAGGCCAGAGTCCCAAAGCGTTCCATACGATACACGCTACGGTCAGAGGTTTTGGCACGTGGCCGTTTTATGACGCGATCACTGACGGCGGTGGGTATTACGCTATACCCAATTTTCCCTCATCTGGCGTTGCCGACTATCCGGATCATAATACCTGGGATAATATCGGCTGCAATGTGGGTATATGTCTGTACCTACTCGTCAAGTACGAAGATGTGGCGCCCAAGGCATTCGTCTGCCCCAGTGCTAAAAACGACGAGGAAATGGATCTGCAGGATGCGATAAATGTTGGAGCCGGCGTCGAGGATTGGAGCGATTGCATCGACTTCAGATCCCACAAGAATTTGAGTTACTCCATGAACGACGTTTGGGGCAATCCGTTAAATGCCTCTTCGGATAGCGGATTGGCCTATTTGGCGGATAAAAGCAATAAGTTTGACACGGCAGCTTTAGGTGGATCACCTGAACTAGGCGTGGCCTTTGCTGCTACAATGCCCAACTATGTGCAGGGGACCAATGCCTACTGGTCGGATGATGCGGATCTTATAGGCGGGGAACCCGCTCATGGTAACTCCAATAACCATAATACCGAAGCCCAGAATATCCTGTTTGCCGGCGGGCATGTCGAGCGGTATGAGACCCCGAACGTTGGCCTGGGCAATGACAACATCTATACCCGATGGACGAACGGGGGGGTAGATCCTACTCCGAATGATGGTTTTAATGAGTCAAAAGAGCTCGGGGAATGGGGCGAAGGGCTGTTGTCCGGCATGAATTATGGCACCCATAAAAACGATTCCTATTTGGGCAACTAAGTACGACACCTGAGACTATATCTTACGTTTGAGATAAGCAGCGGGACGATTCAGAATGAATTGTCCCGCTGTTTTTTCGTGAGGCAAGCGATTTCAATACTCAACCATGAATTGTGAATTCATGCTTTTCTGTCTATAATGTAATAACCATGACCACGAACAATCCTGTAAAAATTAGAAACGATCTGGATGCCGAACTAGCCCCTCTTCTCAGAGGTAAGGTAAGAACGGACAAGTTAAGCC
>CAZNQT010000178.1:0-8612 GCA_964574885.1 uncultured Pirellulales bacterium | reverse complement strand
ACCTCATTACGCCAGATCGTCAAACCGAGTTATACCAAAGTCGGTAAAGACTACTATGAAGACGCCCGCAACTATGTTGGCGAACGGGGCGTGGTAGCTCCAGTCGTGCGTCTGCCTTGTATCGATCATCTGGCTGAGAGTACCTATGAATATCACGACCATCCCGAAGAATTTACCCGGCGCATGGAGCGATTCGGCGAAGAGCTGATCGACCAAACCAAGGAAATACTGACTTGGCAGCCGGACGCGATCATGATCGCCAATAGCGGTTTGATGATATTCAATCCTGAAGCGGTTTTTAGACGACTATCTCTCGATTGGCTGAAAAAGGTTACTAAACTAGCACAGGATCACGACGTTATCACTCATTTACATTGTTGCGGACCCGAACGGAAGCTCGTGGAAATTTCGGCGCAGGAAACGGCATTATCCAGCATCGAACCGCTGGAAATCCCACCCATGGGCGATTGCAATTTGCGCGAACTCAAACAACACTTCGGCCATAAATTGGCCCTGAAAGGGAATCTACATACAACCGATGTGATGCTTTATGGCAGCGTCGATCGAGTTGAGCAAGCCTGCAAACAAGCCATTGATGATGCCGCTGAAGGGGGAGGATTTTTACTTTCGACCGGCGATCAAACTCCCCGCGACACGCCGGATGAAAACATCATTGCTATGCAGCGTATAGCGGAAACGTATGGTAAGTATTAAGAGCGATTAATTTGGAAAATATGGGCCTATAGCCCTTCTTTACAATAGGAATCAATCAATAGTTGCCGAATTCCAGGACGGTTTCCACCATAGCCAGGTAATTTTCCGGTACCACAAAATCCGTCACGGAATTGGATGACATGGCGACATAGCCGTACCCGGGCATCATCTTTTCCAGCAGATCTTTCATTTCCTTCCTGACCTGCGTGGGCGTCCCGTACGTTAACACACCGCCGATTTCCAGGTTGCCCATCAGCGTAATATCCACCCCGTATTCCTTCTTCAAATCGACAATATTATTGCATTGGGGTTCGATCGGATTGAGCCCGGTAAATCCTAAATCAAGCACCATATCGATAAATTGAGTTACGTCTCCGTCGCTGTGAAAAAAGACCATGGTATCCGAGGCGTGGATGGGTTCGAGAATCCGTTTCATACGACCGAGCCAAAGCCTGCGAAAGAGATCCGGTTGAATAAAAAGACCGTTTCCATAGGCAATATCATCCACCATCTCAATCGTAGTTACGCCTCTGGCGATCAGCGCCTGGACCATCGCGACGGCATCATCCGTGAACACATCCATCATTTCTTCGACAAAAGCCATGTCATCGGTGAGATTGAAGAAAAATGTCTCATACCCCATGGATAAATACGTCGAATCGAAAGGGCCGTGTACATAGACATTCACGCCTAAGCCGGTTTCGGCCTGCATCTGCATATATTCGTCAACGCGTTGTAAAAAATCCGCATGATCCTGTATCCGCATTTGGGCAAAATCGGCGCGCGTCCGCGTACCTTCCACTCGGGATCGGTATCCCATAGTCATCATATCCATGTGCATAAAACGAGCCAATTGCGCGAAAGCTTCCGCAGAGAGATCGAGACTGCGCCGGCGCAGACCTATCGCGTGCTGGATAAAACGCGGCTCAATCAGATGTTCGAAGATGGGAACCCGATCGGTAGGCACGCGCCGGAGAGTATTGACGAATCTGTTCTCAGGAATCGTACTCATGCTTTACTCATGTAGTATTTCATCCACTGCCTGCAGTAAATCTTTATCTGCCTGTTCCAGGTTTTGGCGGCGTTTTGTTTGTCGTTCCCGTGCCTTTTCGAGATCGATTTGTCGGGCCTGAACCATGCGGCTGACTTCCTTCGGGGCCACGCCCCCCTGTGATTGATGCGCTTCGACAAACTTCACGGCATCCAGAGCCGCCAGCAGTTTTTCTCTCGCCAAATTGAGCGGTTTTCCGATGACGGCGGTCGAAGCCTTGTTCACGTCATCGCAGGTAATGTCTGCTGCCGTTTGACCCCGCAACCACACCTCGCGCACCACTTCCCCGACGATGGCGTGGGCTACCCGTAACGGTATATTCGCTTCCCGAAAGAGAATCGCGGCCAGCTCGGTCGCAGTTGAGAATCCGCGCTGCGCAAAATCGAGCATCACTTCTTTCTTTACTATCATGTTATGAAGCACCTTGTCGAATGTCTGGATAGACCGGATCATTTGCTCGACAAAGGGAGGTATTAACTCCGTGGTTTCGTACACTTCGATGGTATCGCCATACATGATATTCTGTAAACGGCAAACAATATCGGTGTAACATCCCAGCGTTTTCCCGAGAACGGCTCGAATCTCTTCAAACGCACAGGGGCTTTTCTTCTGAGGCATCATACTGGAGGCCTCGCAAATGGCGTCGGAAAGTTCGATCATATTGAACTCGAAGGTAGCCCAGGTATGCATTTCATTAGCGACCCGGCTCATCGGAATCGACAGATTGATCAACGCCGCCACGACATTGGTGGCCTGATCCGTCGCCGCCACGCAATCGTTGGTATGTTCAAGCACGCCCCGAAATCCCAGTAATCGTGCCGGGAGTTCCCGGTCGATATTAAAACTGGTGCCGGAAAGGGCGCCGCAGCCCAGGTCGCATAGATTGGTTAAATCATAGGCCTGTTCCAATTGGCCGGAAACACGTTCAATCGGTTCGTGCAAACCCAGAAGATAGTGTCCGAAAGTCATCGGCTGAGCATGTTGATTATGGGTGTAGCCGGGCATTACCGCCTCACGGTGTTCCTGGGCCTTTTCTAACAGGCTGGCCCGAAACGTCAGCGTCGCATCAATCAGAGGTAAAATCGATTCTCTCAATCTCATGCGATAAATGGGCGGAGGCAGGGTGCGGCCAATATTCACGCAACTCGCCATAGCGCCGGCCTTGTCCATGAGATAGCGCTCGAACTGAACGCGCCATTTGTAGAAATTTGGGTCGTAGTTGGCAATCATATCTTCGATAGCCTGCCGGTCTATGCCTCTTAGAACCTGGAGAATCTTACACCCCTCGGACTTGTCGATTATCCCCTGTCGGATCATCATAACTACCCATGCCAAATGGACTTTGGTGGCTTTGGGAATTCCTTCAAAGGCAACGGCGGCAAAGGCTTTACGGCCTTCTTCCAGGGAGGGGATCTGCTTACCGCGCAGTCGTGAATGCGTATCAGGTTTGATATCATCCAGGTTTCGATCTTTCATGCTGTGTCATCCTTATAAAACGGTCTAAATCTTGAAAAAGTAATTCACATCCCATAAAGTAAAGCAAATTGCAATCATCATACCTTTTAAAGCAAAAAGCAAGTCAATAACAACCATTTTAACTTTCTCTACGTATGAATCAGCAAAGAAAAAATAATTATACCGTGCGACATCCTTTTATCTCCTCCAATACCACATATCCCTTAACTTTTTTCTTGATAAGCGTTTACATATAATCGTCACTAGACATTTCAGTAGTTGTATGAGTACAGATTGTTTTTATGTATCGTCCACATTCTTCGAAATTACCATGCAGTTATTTACCGGTAGGGCCATAATAAATTCGTCTATAGGAAAAATTTTTTCATAAACGGAATGAAAACAGTTTAAAAGTAATTGCACTTTGTTATTATAATCCCGATTCTAAACTTCAAGGACCGGAGTAGATAAGATGCCGTTTGGCCTGAGTGTATCGAATATCATCGTCATTGTAGTATATTTTGCGATCATCATCGGCATCGGCGTCTGGTCGTCCCGCCGCGTTAAGAACCAGGAAGATTACTTTCTCGCCGGCCGGCGTTTCGGTAAGTTTATCCAAACTTTCACCGCATTCGGAACCGGCACCAACGTAGAAAGTCCCGAGGGCGTTGCCACCACTACCTTCACCAATGGCGCGGCGGGCATATGGAGTTCGCTGATCTTTCTCTTTGTGACTCCGATCTATTGGCTGATTGCACCCTGGATGCGGCGCCTTCGCGTGCTTACCATGGCCGACTACTTCGAGGAACGCTATGGTTCCAAAGCCATCGCCGGTCTCTATACCCTCGTGGCGTCAACCGTGCTGATGGCCCACTTATCCGTCGGATTCCACGCCGCTTCGAAAACCATCATGGCCCTCACTCCCAAAACGGAAAACCAGTTAACCGAAACGGAACAAAAGGAACTCGCCAACGCGGAGCTTTTAAGCCGGCTTAGAAAGGCCGACTATGGTATGCTTACCGAGCAGGAAAAGGTACGCCTGAACGACCTGTCGCGTGAAAATCCACGTAAGTTGTTCTCGCATATCAATGGGGATTTGCTCGTCTGGATCATCTGTATTGTCGTGATGATCTATGGCATCTCCGGCGGTCTGGAAGCGGCGGCGCTCACCGATGCGCTCCAGGGTATGTGTATCATTTTCATGACGATCATTCTCTTTCCCTTCTGCTGGGCGAAAATCAATGCAGTATATGGCGGCAGCGGCGTGATGGACGCCCTCCAAACGGTGCACGCGCGTCTGCCCGAATCGTTTTTCGATATTCTCGGATCGCCCAGCCTGATGGATTTCACCTGGTTCTATATCGCCGCGCTTTCGCTCATGACCGTATGCAACACACCGGCTCAGGCGCATTTCCTGACTTCGCTGGCCGCGGCGAAGAACGAATTCGCCTGTCGATTTGGCGCAACCTGGGGCGCTTATATTAAGCGATTCTGTGCCGTTCTATGGGGTTTCTTCGCTCTCTGCGCTCTCGTCGTTTTTCACGACAAGATTCATGACTCGGACCTGATGTGGGGATACGCCACTCGTGAACTTCTCGGTGGCGTTGGTTTCGGTCTGGTCGGATTGATGATTGCCTGCCTGATGGCCGCCCTTATGTCCACGGCGGATATGCTTATGATTACGAGTTCCGGTTTGCTCACCAAGAATATTTACCGACCGCTCTTTTCGAACCGCTCCGAGAAACACTATGTTTTTATCGGCCGAATTCTGGGAGGCGTCGTCGTGATGACCGCCGCCTTCGTGGCCACGCAATTTGATAACATTTGGCAGTTGTTGAAATTGATGTTGGAAATCAATATCGTGGTTGCCGCCACCTGGTGGCTGGGCATGAAATGGCGTCGGGCGAATTCTATCGGCGTCTGGGCGACCATGTCCACCGCGGCAATCTGTTTCTTCTTGTTGCCTCTTTTACTGCCCGTATGCCTGCCTTTTCTGAAAACCAACAACTATCTTCTAAAAACCACTGAGGTAAAAGAAGTTACCCAGACCTATCGCGCCCATGAAATGGACGTGGAGGCGCGCAACCGAAAAATCGCCGCCTGGGAGAAGCTGCCGGAAGAAAAGAAAGACCCGAAAGGTAAACCCACTCCTTTGACCCTCGGCGATGAGTTTACCAAAACGGTTCCTCTTCCCCCGAAATCGATCTTTTGGACCTTAGGTATCGAACGGCAAGGAGATGGGACGTTCGCGGGTTCCGGCTTGTTAAACCTTGAACTCATCGCTCTGGATCAACTGGGATTCGATCTCACCCGCAATACGTATGCCATGAATGAAACGGTGCGCATTCTGATCCGCACTCTTATACCATTTCTGGTTATGATCGTGGTATCGCATCTCACTCGACCGATGAACAAGCAACAACTGGATCGCTTCTTTGTCAAGATGATGACGGAAGTGCAGGAAGATCGCCGGGCGGACGCCCGGGAATTGGAGCTTTCCTACGCTAATCCGGATCGTTTCAACCACAAAAAGCTATTTCCCCATACAAATTGGGAACTCGAAAAATGGAACCGCGTAGATACTATCGGCTTCCTGCTGGCGGTATTGTGTACCTTTGCGGTATTGGGATTCTTGAAACTGCTGCTTACCATCGGATCATAGCCGATAACATCAAATTTCGTTCAACCGGAAGTAGGATGACATGGTTTAGGGAGTTTGTTAAAAGACCTTATTCAGGAAGAGAATCCTAACTTATCCCAAGTTTTCGATACACGTGCGGCAGATTTTGTTGGACCTCGGCCCGAACATCATCATAAAGGCTTTTTCCGTGTGAATCCATAGCCACCACCAACGGGCCGAAATCCTTGACCCGAAACTTGTAGATCGCTTCCGGATGCAACTCAGGCCAATACACGTCCTCCACCTCTTCGATTTGGGTCGTTTCGAGCGCGGCGGCGCCCCCGACGATGGCGAAATAACACCCCCCAAAGCGACTCATGGCCTCGAGACTGCCCTGATAGAGGCCCGATTTGCCGATGACGGCGCGTACCCCGTACCTTTCCAGCAATGGAGCGGTGAATCGATCCATGCGCGTACTTGTCGTCGTGCCAATGATAATTTTTTCCCAACGAGATCCTATTTTTTTAAGACTCGGCGCCGTGTGCAGTACCGGATATCCCTTCAGATCAACCGGCGACTCATTCTGCTTATCGAACATATGGATAAGCGTTTTGTCCCGCATACCGAAGATATGGCCGTTAATCGTTACAATATCGCCCACCTGCAAAGATCGAATCGTTGCTTCATCGATCGGCGTACGTATGGTTTGATTTTGCATGATGCTCTCCGGTCAGAATCCATATTCCACGGCGCCGTCCGCCCATATTTTGGCGCGAGCCCGTCGCGCGGCCCAACATTGGGTGTTCACGGCAACGGGATTCTGGGTGATATGGGTATAAGCCCATTCGATATGAACCGCCAGCGTGGATACGCTTCCGCCCAGCCCCATCGGACCATTACCCAACTCATTAATCGCGTTTTCCAGTTCTTCCTCCAGTTCGGCGAACATGGGATCGGGATTTCTACTTCCTACGGGGCGAACGATGGCTTTTTTCGCTAACGCCATCACTGAATCCGCGGAGCCGCCGATGCCTACTCCGATAATCCCCGGCGGACATGGATTACCTCCCGAACCGGCGACGGTGTCCACAACAAATTTTTTAACGGCGTTGATCCCTTCCGCCGGCGTAAACATCTTCATCGCACTCATATTCTCCGATCCTGATCCTTTGGGGATCATCAGGATCTCAAGATGGTCAGCCTCTGCATCGAATTCCCAGTAGATAACCGGTAAACCTCTCCCTATGCTGGTTTGGGGATTTTCGCGCGTAATCGGATGCAGCGAACTGCCTCGGAATGGATGTTCAATAGTGGCTCGTTGGGTTCCCTGGGCTAATGCCTTTTGAATCTCGGCGCCATCCAAGGGAAACTTGCTTCCCAGGGTCACTATAAACAACGGCAGCCCGGTATCCTGACAGACGATCATGGATTGCGTATCGGAGATATCGATATTTTTTAGAATTGTCTCGAGTACGGTCTTGCCGAGAGAGCTGGTTTCTCGTTCGTAAGCGCGTTGCAGCGCATCCTTGACGTCGGGAGGCATGATCTTCAACGCCCGAATGTAGAGTTCCTCCGCAACGTCACTTACCAATTGATAACTAAAGTTTTTCATGGTTCGCTCATTCGCTCCTGGAACCGTAAATAGTTTCTATCTATAGAGTTATCGATAGTGAAAATACAACTTTCTTCTATTACTTATTATTATTTCAACGTACATAAACTGGTAAACTCTGATACATGTTGCACTTGTTCTAGTTTCTGTATAGCAGAAACAATTTTCTCCGCCTGGTCATCGGAGCAAATTCCTGAAAATTGAGTGCACTCGTAAAACTTCTCCACGGTATCCGTCATGGACATTCGTTGGGGACTCAAAATGTATCGAATCGTATAGGTCTTACGCAACTCTCGGCCATCCCGGGTTTTCACGATCAGAACGTGAGGTTTATCCACGTGTTCCGGGAAATCATCCTCAATTCGTTCGACCTTCGGTGCATCGCTGAGCTCGGTGAGTATTTTCACCCGTTCGGCAAGTTTCGCTACCTCTGTGTCCTCGCGTACTCGTTTGTCCGTAAACTCGGCCAGCCCGGCCTTGCCTCTTAATAAACCCACAGCCACCCCGTAAGCCGTACAGAACTGAGCGTTGACTTGAGGATTGTTTCCCATTACAAAAGGACCGCCCGTGAGATTCTCTCCGTCAGGTCCACCGTGAGTGTAGATGGCTACCTCTTTCAAGTCGTCTTTAGTCAGGTGATGTTCCTGGGATAAATCCAGAGCCGCCTGCGTCAAAGGATGAGCCAGACCGCAACTCGTGAATCGTTTTATGGTGTCTCTTTCTATCTCAAAACGATCTCGTTTTTTCATTACTTCTTCAGGAGTAGGCGGCTCTGTGTTAATATAAACTCGAAAGAGCCCCGCTTCGCCCTCGAAACAGTCTTCCGGACCGGTCAATCCGTTCCCGGCCAGAGACGCCGACCACAACGCATTTCGGGCGGTGAACGCCGGCTGCAATCTTTTAGTCAATGTTTTTTCGAATAACGCCTGTCGGTTGCCGCTGGCTTGTGCATAATTGATTCCCGCCGCATTTACCGCCTGATCCACGGAATATCCAAATAATCGACACGCCGCCAGAGTGGCTCCAAAACCGCCTATGACGCTGGTGGGTAGAAATCCTCTCCCCTGTACCCCTTTGCGACGATGGTTATAAGGCATGCCGATCCGGCATGCCGTCTCTACTCCTAAGATGGCAGCCACGAGTAGCTCTTTACCTTCTGC
>CAZNQT010000177.1:0-8660 GCA_964574885.1 uncultured Pirellulales bacterium | reverse complement strand
GCTTTGCATCAACTTCCGAACGCGTCAATAGGTAATCTAACGCCCGCATCCCATCCCACGCCCGCCACGAGCCGATAAACTCCCCCACCAAAAATTGCTGATTCCCCGCGTATAAATGTTCCCGCACCCCCACCCCGATCTTCGATTTCAATTTCTCATCCGGATACTGCAGCCGTTCCCCTTGACTGATCGGATCGTAAATCAATACCACATACCCCAGCCGTGCCAATGATTGCGCGTACGCCTGATAAAATTCCGCCATCTTCCCATTCGCCGAATGCCCGCACGTGCCCACCACGCCCGGCAAGGGAAATTTTCGTCCTTTCGGAATATATAGATTCGCCGTCACCAGAAATCCCGGCCGACTCTCGAAAATAATCTTTTCAATCTTATAATCCTCGCGCGCCACCACGCCGGTGATCTTCGCCTGCAAAGGTGTCTTTGCAGGCCACGGACCGAAACTCCGTTGAATCTTTGCTCGCACCTCTTCCACGTACCCCTCCGCATCCGCCCGCGTTTTCAATTTCGCCCGCCGCTCATTCGCCTGCTCCGCCGCCTGACGAACCTGCGCTACAAAATACTCCTGCACCATCCGACCAAAGCGATGCAATGGCGCCAGTGAATTCTGACGGGAGGAAGCAGCCTCGATTTGAGAGTTCAGGTTCCCCACCCCACTGAGTAGGACCAGATATAATATTACCCTGGTCACTGATTTGAATTTGATGCCTTGGGTTTGTTCGCAAATCCGTTGAGATACAGGTTTTAAGAATGTCATCGTTTCTCCCTTCTATTTTTATTTTAACTGGATTTCGAAAAACTTGAACGATATTATACCAGAATCTAAGGAGAAAACAAACGGGGTGGTACAACATAATTAAGGCGGAAAAATTCATTGGGATGTGACGAAAAATGAAAGTCAACTTCAGTTATGGCCCGATGATGCTGCTATTACTCCTGGCGGCATTGCCCGCTCGGGCGCGACAACATCCTCCATCTCTGCCCGGACTTTCCGTACGCGACGGCGTTCTCGTCCTGAACGGTAAGCCGTATCGCGGTATCGGCGCTAACTACTACAACCTGTTCTGTCGAACGCTGCAGGACACGTCGGACAAATCCTGTCAGCAAGGACTCCGCCGGTTAGCGCAGGCGGGAATCCCGTTTGTTCGTTTTTCCTGTGGCGGCTTTTGGCCCAGCAACTGGGACCTCTATTTGCACGATAAACATACGTACTTCCGGTTGCTCGATGAAGTGGTTAAAACCGCGGAAAAAAATGAGATCGGTCTGATCCCCTCTTTGTTTTGGTATATGCCCACCGTACCGGACGTCATGCACGAACGGATGGATCGACTGGGCGATCCCAACAGCAAAACTCTAGCATTCGTTAGACGCTATACGCAGGAAGTGGTCGCACGGTACCGGAATTCCCCCGCTATCTGGGGTTGGGAGTTCGGCAATGAATACAATCTCCGCGCGGATCTGCCCAATGCGGAAAAGCATCGACCGCCTGTCATGCCCCAATTCAAAACCCCGCGCGAAAGAACCGAACGTGACGATCTGTCGTCCCGGCATATGTTGGTGGCGTTTGCAGAGTTCGCGCGTACCGTTCGCAAATACGACAAACATCGTATCATCATAACCGGCAATTCGATTCCAAGACCGGCGGCGTATCACAATACCCACGAGAAAAACTGGAAGGTAGATACGAAAGAGCAGTTCGTTCAAATACTGCTGCGCGATAATCCGGATCCGTTCGACCTAATCAGTGTCCACGTCTATCCGAAGAAAAACAATGGATACGCCGCCGGTGCGAAAACGCTGGAAAGCCTTATTCGTATCGTGCAAAGCTATTCCCTCCAGACCCACAAACCCCTGTTTATCGGTGAATTCGGCGCCTCCGCCGAACCGGGCAAAGAGAAAGAACGTGTCGTGTTTGCGGAACTGATTTCCGCGATCGTCTCGAACCGGGTCCCTCTCTCGGCGTTCTGGGTTTTCGACTTTTCGATACAAAAGGATTGGAACGTCACGTTTGATAATGACAGAGCGTATATGCTGCAGATGGTGGCCGATGCCAATGTCCGACTACGCGCCACGGAAAAATCTCGTTAATCCTTATCCGAGGTCTTACCATCGCCCACTCCGCCAGGAACAACTTTACCGGCTCCGGCGGCATTGTATCACCGCCATCTTGGCGCCTAAAGCATACCGATTATATCGGATTACCACGCCTGGGTGGCATGGACAAATCCTTATTTGTCCATGGCGGACGAAACGTTCCAGCGACTTTGGCCACGGACAAACGGGATTTGACCCTGTCGTCCAGTCAAACCGCCACGGTGCTCGGGTCGCACTCCTGCGTTGGGCTATCACTCATGACGGTAACGATATTATACTTATACCTGTCGGAGGCCTAAAGCGTTAAACTCAAAGGGTTTGTGAAGCAAAACCTTGTCTTGATTACCAACTTTCTTTGAGTAGAGCCAATTATCTTAAATGACGGGTGCCCTCCAGAATCAGGAGAACGGTTAGCCCCCAACTTTACGTTTGGGGGCTTCTTCTCGACCCATTTGGTTGATTTGCTACTAGCCCTCTCTGACAAGAGGGGAATGAATTCACTATCCACTATCCACTTCTTCCTATCCGCTCCACGCAACGTAAATCTGTATCTATAATGACGCATTATTATTCCGAAACGCCAGCGAAAAATTAGGAACCGGATCATCTCTTACCAGCTCAATTCCTAAAACTGACAAGTCTCCATTTGTCTCTACCAATCGTTTCCATGTATTTGTAGGGATAGATTGAATTTTTCGTTTGGTTACTTTAGGATACCAGTATTCGGAAGCATTTTCCGGTGACTTTACCCGAGTCACCTCCCACAGACTGAATTCCGGTTGCTGATGAGATCCCGGATCTTCTATCTCGCCCGTTTCCGGATTTCTTTTCCCAAATTCAATTTCGATATTCATTACCATTACATACCGATCATAAATCCCAGCCGTAAACTCCCAATCGGCATCTCCTGACGCAAAAAATCCTTTAATAGATTTAAATTCACATAAATAATTCGGAAATAACTTCTCGTATTCGCGAATTTCCGGAATCCGTTCTCGTCTATATTCCAGCATGTACTGTAACCGTTCCGGCGATTTCAAATCCGTTGGATGCATAACTCGATGTTTGCTTATCCAGATGGGAACAAAGAGTACAGATATGCCAATTAAGATCGCAAGAAACACTCCGCACAAGTAACTAAACTTTTCTTTTTTAGTATTCTTTATAAGTGGAGCGGTGACAACAGTACCGTCTTTATAAATGGATGATCCTTCGCCAATTGCTTTATATCTTACCTGGAGAAAAATCCAGTTGCGTCGAATATAAATGACTATCCAGGGAATGGATAGGCATACACTTAAAATACCCAACCATAAATAGGAACGAAAATCAGATAAAGTGGAATATGTCGATTCGCCGAAACCATATATAACGCAGGATATGATTACACAAATAGTATTCCAAACCGCATGGCATATCATGGGGATCCATAAAGTTCTATACTTTAGATAAACAATAGACATCACCATGGCAAATATGAATGTACCCAGGATGTCGTGATGCAGAAGTGCAAACAGGACAGAGGATAATACAATGCTTTTTTTTATGCCCCATTTGCCTGCCCAGCGGCGCAATATGATCCCCCGGAAAATCGTTTCTTCAACAAAAGGTGCTACCGCGATCATTAAAATTATATCGACAATAATACGAGAAAGGGGCTTGGGTATATATCCGTAATAGGTGAATAAATCATTATTAAGAATATAGATTTCAACATAGGTCGGAAAGGCAAACGAAACGAGATACCAGAATAAATAAAATACCCCGTATGAAAATATCCCCATCCCAAAAAGTAATGGTATTAGCACTTTCCAACTTTTTTGTCGGGGCATAACGCCCAGAAACCGTTTCCAGGAAAGTTTATTTTTCTTGAATTTCCAGATCACCCAAAACAACGCCCAGATTTCAGCGGAAACAAACAGTATATACGTAATCAAAGCATGTTCGCGTATTTCTTTTGTAAAAGGACAAATATAAACCAGAAATAGTACCAGCAGAAATCCCAGGATCGCCCACCCGAACAGGCTGCGAACGCGCAAATATTGAAACGGATCTTTCTTCGCAGAATCGATTGGGATTATTCCTGTTGCAGTGGCCGCCCCTTCCTGCCCCGTACTTCCCGTAAGTTCATCTAAATCAGGTATGACTGCTGATCGAAAAGTTTCTATAGAGGATACCGGCGCCCACGCCGGCATCGTTTCATTCCATACCTGAGTCTGGATAGACAGCATTCCTGAAGAAAAGAGTGCCCGTAACTCACTCTCCGATATCGGGCCCTTATTCCGACCATCCGAAACGTAATACCAATCTGTTTCTGGCAACTGTAACCCCCAAACTGTAACCTGGAAACGTTTCTTACCCTAAACCCTAAATCCTAGACCCTATACCCAATTTATTGCTGTTTGCTATTTGATTTTTAATTTACGGATGAATCCTGTCATCCTGTCTAAAATTTCTTCGTGCCCTTCGTGTGCTTCGTGGTTCTATATATTTTTACGTCCATCCGTGTTCATCTGCGGTTTCAAATCTTTCAGTAGCCTTATCGCCGTCTTCGCCATCACCTCTCCCCCGCCCGGCGCGATCCGCGAATTCACCGTCTCGTAACTCCCTTCCGCAAACGCCTTCGTCGTTGGAATGTACCCCGGACAATCCTGACACAATTCGATCACCAGCGTCACCGGAAACGGACTCGCCTTTTTAATTGCTAATCCCAGATCGACGAATACCTCGCCCGGCAGTCCCACCACCGCCGCCTCATCGCTTAAACGAAATACCTGCACCTCCAATGGCATCGCCTTACCCCCTCGCATCTGACACGCCAGTATCTTATACGCCTCCACCTGCTGCAAAAACGAAAGCTCCTGCGTGCCTACCTTCTGAATATTTTCCTTCGCCCACTCGATCTTAGCCGAATCGAATTGTTGTAGCGGGGCTTGTAATACCTGATTCCGCACCCCCAGCATCGGCCGCATCTGCGGCTTTAACTGATCGCTGCTCGCATTCACCGTCTTACCTAATGTGTTCCCGATGTATTCCGCCTTTAATCGTTCTTTCCGCATTACGTCGATATGATTGATATCCCCGCATGTCCCTGTACCATAGAGCAGCACAAAATTCTTACCGTGTTTTTCCCGCAATGCCTTCTCCAGGTAATACGGATAATCCGCCGCGTACTCTGTCCCCCCCACCGTATCCAGGTGCAGCGCGAAATTCACCAACCCCGCCCGCGCCGTACCCGTCGATACGTCCCGGAAAAAAACGATTCCTATCTCCGGATCGATTGGCCCCGCGGCCTTCTCGATTTCCGGATTCAACACACCCGGATTAAATCGCACTGTACCGTCTTTCATGTGAAACCGCCGATTGAATGACAATCCCTGTTGCTCGGCTACTCCCGCCTCGATCCGCATCGGCAGCATCTTCTGCTTCGCCTGCTGGATCGCCTCTACGAGCTTCGCAACCAGTTCCCCCGGATAATCCTCCTTCTCACACGGATCGCTGCCCTCTTTCTCTACCGCTCGCTCATGCAGATAATTCCGCAGCGCCCCCCAGTACAACGGCCCCGTATGCGAGTGCGTCGCATGGATCAGAATATTCATCGCCGGTATCCCGCTTTGTTTCGCCGCCTCCTTACGCACCCGATCCGACGCCTCGCGCGGGATCCCGATTAGATCGCATGACACCAGCGCCAACCATTCGCCCCCTTCCTCCAGCACCAGCGCCTTGGCCTGCAGCGGATTCGATACTCCCGTACTGAGCCGCTCGAAAAAGTAGCCGCTCATCCGATACCCAATCGGTGGCGTGATATCCACCGTCGCCACGCCCCCTCGCAACATCACAACCCGTTTATGGCGACGGTCCTTATCCTCAATCCGTTTCGCTTTCTGGCCCACCAACTCCTCGATAAACTCCCGCGCTTTCTTCGCCTCCGCTAACAGCTTCTTCTTCTCATCCTTCTCACCTTTCTCACCCTTCTCCAGGCACTCCACAACCAACGGCCCCTGAGTAAATCCCCCTTGAATCAGTCGTGCCATCACCTTCGGAAAATCCACCTGCCCTGTACCCGGAGTCACCATCACATTCTTCGGATGTTTATAGTCCTTGATACACATCCCGATCACCAGGCCGTCCACTGTTCCCGCATCCTGCACTGGGTCTAGTTTCCCATTGGAGTAATAATAAATGTTCGCCGGATCGTACCAGATCCGAAAATTCTTGTGCCCCACCATCTCGACCGTCTTACGACACTGCGGTCCCGTCGCGTTGAGTCCCCCGTGCGGTTTGACGCTGATCCCGATCCCCTTCGCCGCTGCGTAATCGCAGCACTCCGCTACCGCTTTGTAATACGGACCATATAAAACCTTATTACCTATGCCCCCCATCATCAGATTCCGCGCCCCGCACGCTCCACAGTTGTCGATCAATCGCTTGAGTCCCTCGATCCCCGCCTCCAGCGACTTCGCCACCGGGATCCCCCCGCCATATACCGACAGTATCTCCAACTTCCGTTTCTTCACCTCCTCGCCTACCTGCGCTGCCTCCTCCGGCGTCGTCTCCACCGAGATCACCAGCCCCGTCTTGCTCTTCGCCGTCATCAATCCCACGTACGGATACCCCGCCTCGGCAATCGCATCCAGCGCCTCGCGATACTCGTACTGATCCCACGGTCTCGTATAGCAACCGATCTCCCAAGGCCCCGCTTCCTTATTATGGATACCATATATCCTTTTTATGCCTGGTAGGCCCATCCCCAGCGCCAGCGATCCCACACCCAGCGAACGCTCCAGAAACTCCCGACGTGTAAAATTACAAAACAAAGCCAATTTGGAAACTCCTTATTTTAACGTATTCTTTGAATGTAACCTTCTATTTTAACGTAATTTACGCATTTTCGCCCCTTATCCCTCCCGAATTTGACGATTTTTGGCGTCATATAGCGTGCGTTTACCGGTATCAAAGGATTGCACCGCCATGAGGCAGGCGACGGCATGCTGGTAACCCGCTTCGATGGGGGCGTTGCACTGCTTGCGCGTACGCAGGCACTGGAGCCAATCGAGAAAATGGTCCGGCATGGGAAGTTCCTCCACGGGTTTCTTGCCGCGAATGGCGCCTCGGTTCTTGCTGCCGCCCTCGGCGGTGAGGATGGGCGCGTTCCAGTTGACCATATCCATGACGCCGACATCGCCGAAGATTTTGAAGCTGTTACCGCTGCCGTTGCCAAAGTTAGTCGAGTAGCTAACCATGAAGCCTTCGGGATAGATCCACAGGGCCTGGACGTGGTCGGGACAGGTGAAGTTGTTCTTGTCTTTCCAGGTGAAGGTGCCGCCTAAACAGACACTACTGGTCGGGAATTGAGCGCCGGTGATGTAATGGACGAGGTCGATGAAGTGGCTGCCGAGACCGGGCAAAGGTCCGTCGGAGAATTCCCGGTAGCCATACCAGCCGGAGTAGAACGTCGGATCAAAGGGTCGGTCGGTGCGGCCCAGGGTAAATTCCTGCCAATCGAGATCCTCTTTTTTGACGTCTTTGACGTAACCATACCAGTAGGGTCGGGTGCCGTTGCGACATTGTTCAATGCGGCCGACGGTGCCGAGGATGCCGGTTTGGTAGAGTTTTTTGCAGCCGGTAAAGGTGGGGAAACTACGGAGTTGGGTGCCGATCTGGACGACGGGGTTGGCTTTCTTGACGGCGTCGCAGGCGGCTTTGAGTTTGTTGAAGTTCATGGCCAACGGTTTTTCGCAGTAGATGTCTTTTCCTGCTTCAGCGGCGGCCTTGAGGTGGGTGGTGTGTTGGTGATCGCAGGAGGCGATCATGACGGCATCGATGTCTTTCAAGGCCAACAGGTCGCGGTAGGAAGAGAATTTGCGGGCTTCGATGCCATACCATTCCTTGATCTTGGTGGCGGCGTTATCCCGGGCGACGCGCCAGGGGTCAGCGACGGCGGCGTATTCGACATTCTGGGCCTTGTCGTGTTTGTGGATGCCGGCCATGTGGGCGCCGACGCCGCGGCCGCCACAGCCGATCTGGCCTAAGAGAATTCGTTCGTTGGCGCCTTTGATGCGGGAATAAGTCCGGGCGGACAGGGCCATGGCCGTACCGCCGGCGACAGCGGTCTTGAGAAAGTTGCGACGAGATAGTTTCTGATTCATAACATTACCTCCGGTACGAATACTATAACTTTGTTGTATTCTGGTATTATAGCAAGTTGTGTGTTAGGGTCCAGGGTATAGGGGGGAAGAAAGTTCTCAGTTCTCAGTTCTCGGTTCTCAGTAAGAAGAGAGTAGATGAGTAAATGAGTAGATCAGTAGATGGGTAAATGGGGAGTTTACGGTTTTTTTGAAGAGAAGGTAGCGTTTAGCGGATAGCGGATAGGAAGAAGTAGTTAGTGGTTAGTGAATAGTCGCCATGCTCAAGAGTACTTGAGCATGCCACCCGTTAATTTATAAACATAGAATTTGCAGAGAATCCTTGCAGCATCTTTACGAAAAAAGTAAAATCAGTACTGTCCCGTTATAAGTTAAATAAATACAATTGGTTACATATATCGC
>CAZNQT010000176.1:0-8662 GCA_964574885.1 uncultured Pirellulales bacterium | reverse complement strand
CCGCTAACACCTGACCCCGCTCCAGATCATCTTTCTCAATCCCCCGGAGCAGGCACCCTACGTTGTCGCCCGCCTGACCGAAGTCCAGCGTCTTATTAAACATCTCCACGCCGGTGACGACCGTCTTACGCGTATCGCCGAGCCCCACGATTTCCACCTCTTCTCCGGTCTTGATTTGACCCCGTTCGACTCGGCCGGTGCCGACGGTGCCCCGCCCCTTAATGGAGAATACGTCTTCGACCGGCATCAGGAAGGGTTTGTCCACGTCGCGAACCGGATCGGGAATATAGCTGTCGATGGCATCCATCAATTCCTGGATGCATTTGGTCTTTTCAGGGTCTTCCGGATGCAGGCAGGCCTCACTCGCTGAGCCTTTGACTACCGGGACGTTATCCCCGTCGAATTCATACTTGCTCAGCAATTCCCGCACTTCCAGTTCCACCAGTTCCAGCAGTTCCGGATCATCGACCAAGTCCACCTTGTTCAGGAACACCACCAGAGCCGGCACATTCACCTGACGTGCCAACAGCACGTGTTCGCGAGTCTGGGGCATCGGACCGTCCGCGGCGGAAACGACCAGGATTGCTCCATCCATCTGGGCGGCTCCCGTTATCATGTTCTTAATGTAATCGGCATGGCCCGGACAATCGATATGGGCATAATGTCGTTTTTCCGATTCGTACTCTTGGTGACTGGTCGCAATGGTCAGAATTTTTGTGGCATCGCGACGACCTTGTGATTCCGAGGCCTTGGCCACTTCGTCATAACTGACGGCTTTCGACAATCCCTTCGCCGCCTGTACCAGGGTAATCGCCGAGGTTAAAGTCGTTTTTCCATGATCAATGTGTCCGATGGTACCTACATTCACGTGAGGCTTCGTTCGTTGAAAAACCTCTTTAGCCATCTCTGCTGTCCTCCTGTCTCAATAAGGATCCAGTGATTTTTACTATGACGTTTCCATTCTTCACAATCTATCAAACGTACCGTATAGGCTTACTACGGTTTTGCAAGCTGCTGATGGGGCTTGAACCCATGACCTCGTCCTTACCAAGGACGCGCTCTACCACTGAGCTACAGCAGCGGAATTTTTTCACCTAAAAATATCACAGCCTTTGTTAGATATTAGCTTTCAGGCCTAAATACCGCTACTTTCCAAACGTTAATCCTTTCGACAAAAGCCCCCATCTACCGAAATACATGCATTTCCAGTACTCTATATCGCGGTCGCTTGGTGCTTTTATCGCTGGCGCCACCCAAAAACCCTGTCCCTTTTTTTATAGGGACAGCCTCTCGTCTCGGTATATACTGGTACCGGACTTTATGTAGAACTTAACATCATATAAACCTTGGCCCGCTTATGCCAAAGAAAAAATATAAAAAAATAATTTTTCTCATTTTTTTTAGAATCCAACTCAATATAGTAAGTATGATATATACAAAACATAAACAAATATAGTTTATGTCGCCAACAAACAAGAAGGCCGATAATCCTTTATTCCCTTCATCTATTTATTTCAATTTAATTTGCCCATTTAAAACCCTCGAATCGGTAAGATAATCTTGACACCATCCCCCCTTTGCCTTTATTATGGTACTAGAGCCAGGTGAACCTGTAAATTGACCTGAAAAGGAAACACCGCATGGGGGGATGACCCTTGAGCCTGCCGGAGGAAAAAGATTTCGCCATGATTTTTGATGCTGCTGTCAAAAGTCCCGAACGACCGCAGAACGTGCGATTTCAGGATAATATCGCGGTCGCTTTGAGCTTCTGACCCCGGCGTCTTATTTATGAGGTGCATTACTCATGTTGTATTTGGAAAATCTTGAGCCACGCTGTTTACTTAGCATTATTATTACGGAATCCGATGGCGATACCAACGGCATACTACAAGCCGATCCCGTCATCCTTGGGGAGACGCCTTCCGAATCGTATATTGATATTACTAATAATAATGACTCGGCGATCTCCGTGAAAGATATTAAATTTTTAAACCAGGATGAAACGGGACCCGGAGTTAATTTTTATACCAATATCCCCCCCGGTGTGATGATCGATGCCCATATGTCTCTTCGGATCCCGGTTTATTTTGATCCCCAGAACGCCGGAAATATTGAAGAAGTAATGCGGGTAAAAAGCACAGATGGCGATTTGCCCGAATTTCGGATGGAGCTCTCGGGAAACGGCCTGGCTGTCTCTATATCGCCCCCGGAGGATTCCGACCTGGCCTTTGGGAATACCGGAATTGGCCAGGTCCAGCAAACATCCGTCTCTGTTCTATACCTCAACGGTGCGGAAGATTCGACTATGGTCATCTCCGATTTACAAGTTACCGGCGATGGTTTCAGTTATGAACAACCGCCACTCCCGCAAACGATCCCTAACGGTTATACCGCTAACGAAGTCGTTGAATTGGAATTCGGCGTACCGGTAACAGGGACGGTCGGCACCGAACTCGATCCGCTCGGGGAGCCCTTCCTCGACTATTACGATATCTACAGCTTTACCGTGCAGCCCGGGCAAATCGTCGAAGTCGACGCCCTGCTGAAAAATTACGGCGACCTGACCATCAATATTTATTCCGCCAGTGGGGATATAGTAACCTGGGATTCCGAGATCTACGTGGGCGATGGCTATAGCGTATATACCAATGCAGTCATTCCCGTCCCGGACAATCCCGCCATGGATGAATTTTTATACTATGTCGAAGTGGCCTGGGATTACTACTCGACGGACTTTGTGGATCCCGACACGTATCAGATCATGGTCTCCTCCTCCAACCAGACTGTTCCGGATATCCCTATCATGGAGACTCCCTTCATTCCGTCCTACCAGGGCACCATCGGTAACCAACAGTTTTATGATGAAGAGATCCAGTGGCTGCAATTTGACGCCGAGTTCGGCGATCAAATCGGTATCCAAATCGACATGGACGATCCCGATGCTTCCTTACTCGTGGGGATCTTCGACAATACCGAACGACTCGTTTTCGCGGATTATGCACCTCTCGATCCGGAAACTTCTATGATTACGCTTCTGACGGAAGGACCCTATTACATTGAACTTATCGATGATATGTCTTTATCCCGCTATGATTATGAGCTCACCCTCATCGATCAGGGATCCATGCTCGAGCTCGAACCCGGCGAGTTCCTGAGTTTGCCCGTTTACTTCCGTCCGGATTCCATTGATTCGTTTACGGGGTCTTTGCAATATAATATCTACGCTGACGATGCCGTAGTAAAGTCCGTCCAGTATTCCTTAGAAGGCAATTCGTCTCCGGGAGATCTGGTTATTCCGCCCGATAATTATTTTGGCAGCTTCGGCGGCGAAGTGGGGATTGTCCATTACACGGATAATATTTTCGTGCCCAATGTAACGCAAATTTCTTATGACGATACCCCCTATCTGTTTGCGCAATCGGGGACGCCGCTCGATGTCGTCGCTGTCGTTACCAACCAGGGAACCGGCGATATTCAGCAAAGTGCCTCTCTGGTTTATTATCTCAGCACGGATATGGTGTACGACGATCTCGATATCCCCCTCTCCTCGCCGTTAACCATTAATCCCCTCTTTGTCGGGAACAGCGACGTCGTCATCGGTTCGGTTATGATCCCGAACGACCTGGAAGGCCAATACTATCTGATCGCCGTCGTAGATCCTCTCGATCTGGTGCCGGAGGTGGAATCGGGACCCACGGATAATGTGCCCTTCGATTATTGGTGGGTCGACCCCGTCATTATTGAGGATGAGATCGAACCGATTCTTGAACCGCTTAATCTCGCGCCGGAAAATCTGCTGGTCACCGACTCCGTCGATGATCCGTTCGACCATCTGATCGATTACGGCACACGTCCCCTCAATACGGTCAATACGGAATATGTGTGGTTTTACAATCGCGGGGACTCTCCTGTCACCATTACCAGCTTCAGCCTGGAAACCGAAGACGTCTTCCAGTTCCCCGAACAGGGAACGCCCGACTACCAGGCGCCTCCCATCGTGATTATGCCCGGCCTGTCGGCGAATATCCCCGTTATTTTCGCTCCGACGGATTTCCCCCTTACCGGAGAGCGGACCCTTACCGATATCCTCACCGTGCAAACCAGTGAACGAGCGAGCCCCTATGTTTTCGATCTGACTGCCGAGTTGGCCGGCGCCAATCTGATCGTTTTGGAAAACTCCGGTCTGGAGGAAAATGACGACCAGATGGATCTGGGGTCCGTCCGCGTTAATAATTCCAGTAACGCAACCTTCACCCTGCAAAACCTCGGCGATCAGGATCTGTACATCAATTCCATAGAATTCAACAGCGGCAATCTCTCCGCATTCTCATATACGTTTATCGGCGGTGGAAATCTGCCCTTCACCCTGAAACCCTTTGATCCCAATTCTACCGACGACAGTGCGCAATTCCTTTTGACGTTTACGCCCGGCTATACCGGCGATTTTAACGACACCCTCATCATTCACAGTAGCGACTCGGCCGGAGATTACCTGGTGGAATTAACCGGCGTCGGCATTGCCCCGGGTCTGGTCGTACAGGAATCGCTGGGCAATGCAAATGATAATTATCTCCCCTTTGGCTGGAGACCTCTGAATCAACCGGCTTCCACTAATGTTATTCTCAGTAATGACGGCACCGACGCACTGACTTTATATGGCTGGGAGTTCCAAAACGCCATCCCGAATGACTTCGACGTGAATCCTGTGGTCGATCCGGATCCCGCCGTAACCCAGGACGACATCATTTTACAACCGGGAGAATCGCAGACGCTGACCATTACGTTCCTGGCTTCTATGGAAGGTTCTTTCAATGACACGCTTATTATTTACAGCGATGATGGTCAACATATGATCAACCTTTCCAGTTTAGCCGGTCAGTCGGCTCTGCCTTCCCTGGGTTTCGAATACGGTGGGGTTCCGTATGATTCCTTAGCCCTTGACATCGGTAACGTCTCGCTGGGCCAGTCGGCTTCGGAACCCTTCAAAATCGTCAATAATGGACTCGTGGAACTCACCGTCAACTCCATTAGCGTCGTCGGCGAGGGATTCAGTCTGGTCGGCGCCGATCTCTCGCAGCCCCTGGTTCTACAACAGGGAGATGCATATCAACTTCGGGTCATATTTGACGCCACGCCCGACCTGTCGATTCAAAACTTCCAGAGCACCATCACAATCGACAGTACGGCCCCACAAATGATCGTTCCCGTTTCCGCTGCCATTGTCACCCCCGAAATCAACGTATCCAGTACCCTCCTGGATTTCGGCGCCATTGATGAAGGTCAGCAAAAAATCCTGAACCTTCAGATTTCCAATTCCGGCAACACCGACCTGGTGATCACCAACTGGTCCACTCAGGATTCGCAGTTTAGCATAGACGTTCCTGCACAGAATCTTATGGATAACAATCTGGTGATCGCGTCGAACCAGACCGTCACGGTTGCCGTCACTTTCGATCCCCAGCAATTTGGCATTACCGAAATTCCCTGGAACCTGATCAGCAACGACTACGATGAACCGGTCACCACGATAACCCTGGCCGCCCAAAGTCTGGGACGTCCGTTCTCGATTCCGCCGAATACCTCCTATGCCTTTTACGACGCGGACGGCGATCTCGTCACGGTCAGCCTCAACGAAGGCCATGCGACTCTGTATCTCAACAACGGCCTGTTGAACAACGCCGACATTAACTCCCTTATGCTTTATGATACTACGCCGAACTCCGAATTAAAGATCACCGTGAGCGGCGGGCAAACCTCGGTCGGCTCGATTCAATCTGACGGCAGTCTCAGTTCGATCAACTCTCCAAAAGTCACGATCAATCACAGCATCGACATTAACGGGTCCTTAGACGAACTGATGCTCAATAATGTCTCCAACAACGCCGACATTCATGTCGCCCAATATTCCTCCAAGCCCATGACCGTAAAGGTCGAGAAAATCGGCCCGCAAGTCAATTTTGATCTCGCCAGTAATATCAAGACCTTCCAAGCCAGTTCCTATACCGGGGGCAACCTGACCGCCCCGCAAATTGACCTCTTAAAGATCACCAACGGCAGCCTGGGCGCCAACGTCACCCTCGGTTCCGGCGGCCTCAAAAAACTCGATGTCTATGATAACATCACCGGCAACGTGCAAGCCTTCGATAGTATTGACAAGGCGACCAGTAAGACCGGCGGGATCTCCGGCAGCCTCACCGCCCTTACCGGCGGCATCGGGAAAGTAACGGCCAAGAAAAACATCACCGGGGACATCTTCGCCGACCAGAATGTCGATAAAATCATCGCCAAACAAGGCGCCTTTACTTCTACTCTTCGGGCGGTAAACGTCGATAAAATTATTGCGTACAATATCGACGGCGCCGTCGTCAGTACCGCCGAAGATATCGGCAAGGTGATCGCCAAGAATGATGTCCGCGATTCCTTCTTCCTGGCCGGATATGACATCACCATGAACGGGTTAGCTGATATGGATGACAACCAATTGAGCGGCGGCTCGGTTAAAAATTTCAAGTTTGGCAGAGAACTCAGTAACACCTTCGTCACTGCCGGCGTATTCACGAATATCATCCAGGAGGCCTTGGTGGGTTATCCCCCGGACTTCCAGCTCGACTTGAGTTCCTATGGCTCCATTACCATTAATGGCAAAATCGTCCAGACCGACGCTGGGGCGTCGGACTTCGGTTTCTTGGCCATTGATGATATCTCATCCAATCTCTACGACCAGCAAGCGGACAATTTCCACATCACGGAGAATTTGGGATAACCAACGAACAATCATTCCATAAATAATCAAAACCCCGGAAATCAGCCTTCCGGGGTTATGTTTTAACTCGAACCGTATGGTACGGTTGATTAGATCCCACCCTGTTTTTCTCGTCGCAGGAATATGTCGCGAATTTCCCGTAAGGGGTAGCCGCTCTCGCTGATCTGTTTGATTAACTGGATTCGTCGAATCGCCTTTTCGTCGAAGAGCTGATGACCCGCCGGAGTTCGCTCCGTCGCCTCGATCAGGCCGACCATAAGATAATATTGTAACGTTTGACGCGACACGCCGCCCGCCTCGGCGGCCTCGCCCGTCTTTAATAAAACTCTTGAGTTCTCCTTCTCTTTCTCCACTATCCCCAGATCCTAAACTCCATTTCTAATCCGTGTAATCCGTCTAATCTGTGGTTTCATTTTATTTGCGCCTTTGCGTAAGACGCTTCTTCAGCGGGTAAACGCGCACCGCATTATTCAAAAAACCATTTCCGATTCTTTTCTCGCAGTTTCGCCTTTAGGATCTCCCATTCCATCGTCATAATTTGCTCCTCACTGAACTGCTGATACCGATCGCTGTGCGCGTATGCAATATACCGAGGCAGGTTGAGACCGCTGGGAATCTTTTCATAGTTCCCGATATCCAGCGCCACGTATCCGAAGGTCTTATCGTGTTTGTAATAGCGCAGCCAGAGGCGACGGATCTGATGCGTCTCATCGTCAATCCAGACGGTCAACAGATTCCCGCTGGTATAGCCGTCGTCGGATACCGCCGGCAGCAGATCTCCCGTCACTTCTATCTTATGCATCAGCCGTCCCCCCTTGCGTTCTTGACCGGCATAACGAAGCGACAGATTGTCCCGCAGCAAACCCGCCGGTCCCATCATCGCCTGACCCAGCACCCGCAATTTAATCGCCGCCCCGTAGAGCTTCTCCGGATCTCGCTCATACTGTTCTTGCGCCATACCCTGCAGATAGATCTGGGGATTGCCTTTTCGATCCAGCACTTCCGTCAGGACGCCCTCGGGTTCATAACTCGTTACGCTCACCACGATTTTCTTGTCGGGCTTAAATTGGCTTTGCTGCTCGATCAGGACCTTGCCGCCCTCCCGCTCATACACGGTCGCTATCCCATGACCGTCGATCTGTTCCAGTCGGCCCCACGCCTCAACGCCGCCGGACGCCGACAGACTCTGTTGCAAGACCGTTTTGAGACGAGTGTCGCCCAGCTTGAAGATCCGCTCATTCATCTCTTCGACCGGATTCGAACATCCCGTCGTCAACGCCGCCGCCGCCATTAATGCCAACCATATCCTTAGCCCTGCTAACTTGCCGCCCTGTCTCGCCATGATTCGCTCCACTTGTTAATTTCGATTGCCTCTTTCACCGCCGCCACAATCTATCTTACCCCCCTGCCGTATTCCTCACGCCGACCGCTAGTCTAACCGAATCTCCCCGCCAATGCAAAGCCTGATTTCCCCCTCGCCCCTAACCTCTTTCCTAACCTCACCTTACCGCATTGTGCGAAAAACGCCTCTTTACCATTTGCTTTTACCCTGATGGTAACGATATTTTACTTAATCATGCCGGAGGCCTAAAGCGTTAAACTCAAAGGATTTGTGAAACAAAGCCTTTTATGGAAAACAACCTTTTTGGAGGTAACACCGACCGTATCGACGAGCTGGACGGCGAAATCAAACCTGAAACCAGTAATAACGTCATCCTGAGCACAGCGAAGGACCTGAAACCTTGAACCGGAATTTTATCATGCCACCACCAACCAAACCTTTTTTATACCCTTCCCACCTTCGCACCTTCTCACTTATGCTTATTCTATTTCTGCCTTTTGCCTTCTGCCTTGTTCTTTCGCCGGACGGGTGGCAGCCGTCCGGCGAAAGAACAAGGC
>CAZNQT010000175.1:0-8667 GCA_964574885.1 uncultured Pirellulales bacterium | reverse complement strand
CAATATTTCCCAGGTGGCAAAGCGAAGCGGTGCGATGCGCGATGGCAATATCGCGAAACGGCCGTTGTCGCGTGCGAACACAATATACGAAGTCGCCGAAGATGCCGCCGCGCCCTTTATAATTCGGTATGTAAATATTCGGAGGCGTTTCCCGTTCCTTAGGATTTTCACGGTTTGGAATCTCTCCTTGGGTGCCTCGAAACGACAGGATGCCACCCCACCCGCCGCCATGGTAGATCCGAACTCCATTGGCAAATTTATAGGTTAATCGCTCATATTCTTTGCCGTCGGGAGGTATGATTTCAACCGGTCCCGTTTGATGTAAATTGCAGGTGAACAAGGCACCGCCGAAACCATGACAACCCCAGTCGGTCATGCCGCCGCCGGAATAATCACGATACGGTCGGAATCCACCTTTGATCAGAGTCGGGTGGAAGGGCCTCTTGGGCGCCGGTCCCAGCCAGCGATCCCAATCGACTCCGACGGGCGTCGGATGAGGTTCCAGGTAACACTCCCCCGAGGGTCCACCGACGTTCACCCAGGCCTCGCGAACTTCCCCAATGCGTCCTCCACGTACCATCCGATGGAACCAGTTGTAGTCTCCCCAGACGCGCTGACTGCCGCCGGAGAAAACACGGCCGTAGCGACGGGCCGTTTCGATCAAGATCTGACCTTCGCGCACCGTCAAGGTCTCCGGTTTTTCGCAATAAACATCCTTACCCCGTTTCATAGCTTCGACGGCAATGATGGCATGCCAGTGATCCGGGGTCGCAACTAATATCGAGTCAATGTCATCCCGCTCGATGATATGACGAAAATCGTCATACGCCGCAGTGTCGGTAGTATTATAACGCCTATCCACCATATCCTTGGCCATAGCTCGATGTTCGGCCACTACGTCACAGACGGCCAGAACCCGGACCTCCTTGAATCCCAGGGAGTTGCCCATATCCCCGCGGCCTTGACCGCCCATACCGATGCAGCCCATAGTAAACTGATCATTGGCGCCGAATACCTTCGAGTCGAAAAAAAACGGTGCTGTGAATGCAGTTGTTGCCGCCTTACGTAAAAAATCACGTCGTGAAACTGAGTATTTGGGCATGACTAACTCTCCCTTAAAAAAATCCTTTGTTAGGTTCGTTTACCAGGCAACCAATATACCACCTATGTATAATTGGAGCAAGAAGGTTTAACAATGTTATGGTTGGGAGAAATATTGATCGCCACTAGTCAATCGTGTACCTTCTGTAATTTTTATCTGGACCAGGAGGTAATCGGTATCGCTCCAAGCCGCCTTCAATTTCATCGAGAGCAGGTTGTGGTTCTCGGGCGATAAATGATTTTTGATGCCAGAACATGTTACTCTTTCTTCAGATTTTTATACCAAAATTTATAAAGTACCAGTGATAGACCCCCAGCTATTACTAAACACGAAGAAAAATATTTCCATTGCTTCAGTACCAAACTCGTCATCATCAGAAACAGGCTTAGTTGCCATAGGCATGCAGGCCCAATTAACAAAATGTCTCGGTGGTGTTCTTTTCTTGACTCGACAATCACACTATCTGAACAGTGTTTGCGAACCTTTCCCCAAAAACCGAAAGGACGTGTTAGCTCATAAAAATTTACCAAGGTGTCCATATCGGTTGGTTTACCGATACATATACCGAGAATACTGCCGACTGTTGATATGCCGAAGACAAAAATATATGTCTGGTAGGTATTTAATTCACCAAGGAAAGGTACTTTGGTTAATAAAGCGGCAAAAACACCAAAACCCATACCCAACGCAAATCCCATGCCGTTGGTTCGCCACCAGAACCATTTCAAGATATTCGGCGGCAGAGTACCGGTGAACAATCCCATAATAATCCAACCCCAGACCGAACTGATATCCTTGACAAACCATCCTATAATAATGCCCAACCCAAAAAGTATCACCGTTATGGCGTAACTGATTTTAACCAGGTGTCTTTTACTCGCAGTCGGCCTGATAAATTCCTGATAAATATCTTTGACGAAGTATGCAGCGGACGAATTGACGGTGGAATCAATGGTGGACATACCGGCAGCCAGCAATGCCGCCAACAGCAATCCTCGAACACCATCAGGTAGTAGTTCAGTAATAACAACAGAAAGAGCTTTTTCCGGGTGCACAATCTGATCACTTACACCCAGTGCAAGTATGCCAATACCCGCCATCAACAGAAAACGCAGACTCCAAAGCGATATCCATTCGCACGCTACGAGTGATCCTTCTCGTTCGTTGCGGGCAGCATAATAGCGCTGAGCGGTCCAGGCATCAAAGGGGGTGGCCATGCCCATAAATACATTGTTGATAAGCCAGAAGATGACCAGGATGCCAAGGAACTTTGCCTTTTCCACGTAACTGGCAATCTCGGCATAGCGTTCGGGTATCTCGAAAGACCAGTGGCCATCTGCAGGAAATAATTGCAGCCATCCGTCGGGGGCATGTGCGGCGAAGTAGTCCGGAGTGCCTATAGCCATTGCTTTAACGGCAATAAATAGAATCAGAAACATAATCAGGAAGGCTTGCATCAAGTCGGTGTAGATGACTCCGTAAAAACCGGACGCTACTGTGTAAAGACCCACGAGACAGAAGAAGGCCAGTGCAGCCAGATTTTCGTTACCTTCCAGAAAAGGTAAAAAGCGAGGCAGCACCTTGCCGGCCCCCTCGAAGAAAAAAGTCATCATGCCGACACAAATTACCAGCGCTGATATTACCGAAAACACCCGTGCCAGTTCTCCTTGCCTGCCTCTTCCGAAGCGCAGGACCATCCATTCTGCATTTGTCATGGCTTTGCTGCGGTTCAGCCACTTGCCGACGTAAATCATTTGAAAAGCTAACAGAAGCGCTACCGCTCCCTCGATGCAAAACCAGAAACCTTTTGCGCCAAGTAGAAAAAACCAAGCGCACTGATAGGCCGTACCACCTATATCAATGAATGTCGCCATCCCCGAGATGCCTAAAAGAAACCAGGGGATGGATCTGCCGCCCAGAAAATACTCGTCAATCGAGCCCGCGGCCTTCTTTGAGAATAACAAACCTATGAAAGTTATGCTTAAAAGATAAACAACAATGATTACTACGTCGATGCCTGATAACATATAGAAATAATCCTTATTGTGTGGATTTTACCCGCAATTGAAAACTAGTACCGCAACGCTACGAGCAAATTATCATCGAATGTATCACATTGTTAGAAAGTAAATTACTATCGCCTGCAAGGCGATAGCTTTTAGTCTTGGTGGGCTTAGACTAAAGTCATCGCCCACCGCTTTGAACACGGAAGTTCTCGCCGCCATCGGACGGCTCATTGCCATCCTGGAGCTTGATATACTCCATGATGACCTCGTCGGTGACATTACCGCTGGTCGCCACAAAGTAGCCGCGAGTCCATATGTGGCGGCCCCAAAATTGTTGACGAAGCTCCGAAAACTCCATCATCAGTTTTCGAGAAGTTTTGCCCTTGATGTATTGCATAATTCTACTCGGTGACAGATTCGGAGGGCATGACAGAAACACATGGACATGATCGGCGGAAACATGACCTTGAAGAATCTCGATTTCATTGGTCTGGCATACCTCTCGAACCAGATCACGAAGTCGGTGGGCTATCGTGCCTCGCGAGATCGACTTACGATATTTCGTGATCCACACAAAATGGTATTTTATGTCAAAACGGCTATGGCTGCTGGTTCTATAATTCTCCATAGCCTGTAGTATAACCTATTTGGGATGCTTCCTGAAGCTTTCGCCTAAAGGCGAGGGTTTTATTCCCATCGTGGGACAATAAACCTCGCTTTGTTGCCTACAGATTTATATTCCGATGATCTATGAAGCAATACCGGCCGCCCGAGCCTGTAATGCTTCCCTTAATCTTGCAGGATTTACCATCCATCAAACCTATCAAACAACCCTGTTATTGTCCCTGCCGCTAATATTGTTTTGCATATAACGAATTTTGCATGAGATCTTGTACTTCGGAGAGCCGGCGCTAAAATGGAAACCGGTATGGCTAGAATGGCAATCACGACCAGCAACTCGATTAGGGTAAAACCTTTAAGTTTTTGCATGTTGCCATCCTTACTCAATTAAGTCGGAATCGAACGTTTGTCTGAATTATCAATAAATCACCTTTGTCAATCTTAATTTGGAATCGTATGCTTTTTACGGCAAGGTCAATCGTGTCGGTACGTACCCTTCGTGCCAGGGAAGAGTGGCTAGTTTCTCTAATTGCACTCTTTCGGCATGTGTATCTTTGAAAACAACATTGATTGCCACGCCGTGCCGGGCAAGGAGATACCGGGTTAACATATTGGGATGTAATCGGTACTGATCCCCATCATCGATCCCTGAGCCCAGCAGATCAATCAATTTAGAGGGATCGTTGTTGATTTGTTGTGCGTCTGCCAAGATAGGCCATGCATCCACCCAACCGCCATCGCCAATCAACGGGGTGTCGTCCTTGGCCGAGTCATATTTGTGATAAAGCTGATTATCGGAAGAGCCGCTATGATGCTGCATCCACCCGTTTAACGTATATCCCCCTTCGTGTTTATCTTTCCCTTCCTTTCGCCACTGCCAGGCCATGTCGGATGCGCCGTAGCCCAAACCATCGCCAAACTTACTTCGCGACCACGGCTGGGCCGCGGGACAATTCATAATCTTTAACACCCCGCTGCGGGTATCTCCGTGCCCTTTGCTGAACTCTTTATCGCCCAAATAAGGACCCAGTTGATAAAACCAGAATTTCCCGTCCCCCCATTCATCCGAGGGCGCATACCAGATATTATAGCCTTTATTATCTTCAACATAATAATTCCAGGCCGCCCCGAACTGTCTGATATGGACCATACAAACCGCCGCCCTGGCCTGGTTTCGGGCCTGCCGTAAGGCCGGCAGCAATATTGTAAGCAATACCGCTATTATCGCGATTACGATCAACAATTCTATCAGGGTGAAACCCTTACGTTTCTTGGTTTTATGAATTTGCTCTTGGCTCATTAGTGTATACCTTTAAACTAGTTCCTATAGAATATATTTTCGGAAGTTCACCAATATTGTAAACCTCATATTGAACAAATAATTCCTCAAATCCAATACCATTCTTCCTATCTTCCTATGGAATTCCGGTTTGTAAAATTAAATCCAGATTACCCGGATACACAGTTGCAAAAAAGTGAAATTTGATCGTTTAAGCATTGGAGAGTACATTTTATAAGGTTTTTCAGGTTTCCAAAGGGATAATTCGATGAGTGAGGGATACAAGGATTCTCTGAAAGGAAAACGGACTGTACTAATCCGTAGATTATGGCTCTAAGGTAATATTTTCATACAATCTAAACCTCAAATCTATAATATCCTTTGAGAAAACAAAAATTCAGCTTTCTACGGAAAAAAGCAAATTTTTTACTTTCCCAATTTAATCGGTATATTAGCACCTTCCGCATAACCTGTTGTTCAGTGGATATTACCTTCCCCAGCGACGACGGTATAATCTCGGCGCACAGAACCATTCACCCCGGGAAACAACAATATGTCTCCCGGGGGAATGAGGTGAATTTTTATCCAAATAATAACACTTCCTTAGCTTTTCTTGCGACGAATCAGAGCCAGACCGCCCAGACCCAACAGGGTCATCGTGGCCGGTTCGGGTATTACACCATCGGCTTCACTCAAAGCTGCGATTTGACCGGCGTCAAGAGCACTATTCCAAAGAGCCACGTTGGTTACATACGTGATGGCTTCCTCGCCGCCGCCATTATCGCTGAATAAATCAAACGTGTCACCCAGAGTCCAGCGTCCATCCACAGTACCGATGTTGTGATCGCCAATCCAGACGCCATCCACGTAGGTACTGCGGAGCGTTCCCTGGTCAATGGAGATAACCAGACGGCGCCAAGCGTCGGCGGGAATCGAATCGGGAGGTGCAGTTCCCACGTAGCCTTCTGATTGGACGCCCAGGCCCCGGCTGAGAGAATGAAAATAGTCGCCGTCTCCACCGCCGTCGGTTTCGACCAGCGCTGTCCAATCGATGGGAAAAGCCACAATCTTGAAATCTATCAGGAGCGTGTATTCGTTGCTGCGCGTCCCGCCGCCGTTGGCTCCAATCGGATTGGTTGCCGTGAGGAAATCGCCTACCCCTACGTCTGCGGCGCCATCATTGCCCACGATTCCCGCGGCCGCGTCGATTGGGCCGGTCAACATCAAGTCCGTACCAATGGTCGCCTCGCCGAGATTGGATGGGTTGTTGAACTCCCACAGCCCTACCAGATGGTCGCTGCCCGGTATGGGGTTAGAATCCACCATCCAGTTATTCGCCAACAGAGCGTAATCTCTCAAATCGACTACGCAGTTGTAATCGAAATCTCCTTTTAGAGAATAAGGACATGGCTCTAAGATAACTGTAACTTCATCATAGTTTTGAAATTCACCATCATCAGCAATTACTCGCAGCTCATAGGTGCCCACCTCATCCAAAGTAACGAGAGGATCCTCTGCGTGGGTATTGGGCAGGAAGGTGACGCTACCAGGGCCGCTGATTTTCTCCCAGGTTATGGTCAGGGAGCTTCCTTCGGGCTTACCGTCGTCGGATATGGTGGCATCGAGCGCAACCTGGTAGTCCGGCGTGGTAATTTGAGTATCACTTCCAGCATACACCCTCGGTGCTTGGTTATCCAAGAGGTCCTTGCCCCAGACATCCAATATTTCGCGGAAGGTCCCATCTGGCATAAAGCTCATCATCTCAGCAGTAAAACTATCCCCCTCCACAGATACTTTCACGTAGGAATGAATTAGGCCGCCGTTAACATCCGGGGCGACATCATGATAGCCTCCCACGGTCATGTGGGCCCAATCCGTAACCAGAGGTTCGGGATAATCCAGCCAACTGGACGCGCCATTCACACAGTAATAGACACCATTGAGAAAACCCCGATTATAACCGTGCATATGTCCGCTGAAACAGGCATCAACTCCATATTGCTGCAGCAGAGGCACCAGATTGTCTCGGAAATATTGTTCGCCATCGTACCACCGTTCGCAATAAACCATGCGGTGGATAAACACAAAGATAAACTTGGCGTTCTGGGCCGTCGGTGTTCGCAGGTCCGCTTCGATCCAGTCGGGCACGTCCGAGGTACGCAGCAAATCATCGATACAGATAAAATGGCAACCGGCATAATCAAACGAATAACTGCCGTAGCCGCCGTGAAAGGAACCACCGCGATCTTTACTGGGAAAATCGGCAAACTTGCGTAATACTGCCGAACTGTCGCCGTCGTGGTTGCCCCAGGCGCTATAGACAGGTTTATCCTGAGCTATATGTTTCAAGCTGCGATTGACATGAAAAACTTTGGTCTCAATATAAGAATGGCCGTTTTCGGCCAGGTCGCCGGCATTAATTGCTAAATCAATCCCCTCGGCGAGCATATGATCTTCCATCGCCCTGGTCGGCTCGGTGGGATCCCGCGTATAATCACCGTGATTATATCCCTGGCTGTCGGCCCAGACGGCGAAGGCAAAATCAGGCGCGCCGGCAGGAGCGGTGACAAAGGTACTGTCCACGGAGAGATATCCCCCGGAACTGACCCGGAAGTGATAGGTCGTACCGGCAGCCAAGCCGGCAATCACGGCAGTATAAATTGAACTGCCGCTACCCGAATCCACCCGCGTAGCAGACTGGGAGGAACCATAGGCCGCGGTTAAACCATACTCTACAAATGCCGTTTCATGGCTGTCCGTTTCCCACATAATAGAGATACCTTCGGTCTTGACATTCTGCAGAAACGGATTGGTTAGAAAATGAGTCATTCCGCCCAGGCTCCCCAAATCCGCCACCTGTGCAGCGCTCAACGCGGTATCGTAAAGCGCAATCCGCGAGACATCGATTTCTGCGTCTTCCCCGTTGTTGTCGGCGAAAAACAGCACGGATGGATTCAGTGCAAAACGCCCATCGACGGACTGTACGGTTCCGTTGAGAATCAAAATACCGTCGGCGTAAATTTCAAAACGGGAGCCGTTATCAACCACAATCGCGATGCGATACCATTCTTTGGCATCGAGAAAATAGGGGGACGAATACCCCGTTATGCTAATCCCCACTCCGCCGTTCAAATTGACAAACACTTCGCCGTCGTCACTATTGCTGGTGTTGGTCTGCAGGAGGCACTTCCATAAATAACCTCCGAAATAATTAATATCCATGACAATGGTGTATTCATTAACCATGCTGCCGTCGCCGTTGGCTGCGATGCCGTGGGTGCAACTGTAATAGCTGCCGACATCAATCTTGGCTGCTCCGTCGCCTCCACCTGTGCCTGTGGTCACCTGATGGTAGCCATTGAGTGTCAGGTCACTGCCGATAGTCGCGGCGGTCAGGTCAGCCGGATTGTCGAACTCCCACAATCCTACCGGTGTTTGAGCCCGGAGTTCAGCAGTATTTGCCAGATAAAAACATATCCCCATACAAAATAAAATTTTTCTGGCCCATTCCATTCCTTGCTTTCCAGTTGTCATTGTTATATTCAACTATTCTAATTCATGGAGAATATTTTCGACTTTGGACTTGAGGGCTTCGTGATTTTCTAACTCCTCCCTCATCTGGATCAGCGAGGGCAGCTGCTATTCCTGCTCGTCAGCCG